>DATLIO010000542.1:0-1971 GCA_035539355.1 Luteolibacter sp. | reverse complement strand
GCGCGGGCGAGCAGGGTCTTGCCGGTGCCGGGAGAACCGACCATCAGCACGCCTTTCGGGATCGCGCCGCCGAGTTTCTGGAACTTGCGGGGATCGCGGAGGAAATCGACGATTTCAAAGAGCTCTTCCTTGGCCTCCTGGATGCCGGCGACGTCTTTGAAGGTCACCTTGTTGCGATCCATCGTGAGAAGGCGTGCCTTGGACTTGCCGAAGGACATCGCGCCGCGGCCGGCGGATTTCATCTGCTGGCGGAAGAGGAAGAACAGAAGGGCGATGATCAGCAGGAACGGCAGGAACATCGAGATGACGTTCTTGAGAATCGCAGGATCTTTCTGGGTGACGGCCTTCGTCTTGAGAAGGTCGGCGAGTTGGTCGCGCATGATGTCGCCGGAGACGGTGACGGAGAACGGGCGCTCGATCTGTGGTTTGCCCTGGAGGTCCTTTTTGGCGACGGTGCCGGAAGGGATGCTCTGGGTGCCGACGAGGACGAGCGACTGGGGCGTGCTGATGATGCGCAGTGGATTCTGACCACCGGAAACGGCGATCTGATCGAGGGCGAAGGCTTTGCGGAACTCCGCGAAGGAAATCGATGCCACGGAGTCCTTGATCGGTGCCTCGACGTTTTTCTCGATGCGGATTTCTTCGCCGACGATTTCACGAACCTCCTGCACGAGGGTGGAATCGAGGATGACTTCGAAGTCCCGGTCGGTGGTCGTGGCGTTCGGGGCGGGAATCTGTTCGGGTTTGACCCAGCCTCTGATCGTGACGTCGCTTGATGAATCCGTGGTAACGACGACGAGCTTTTTGTCTTTGTCGTCCGAGACCACGCGGTCTTGGTCCAAGGCCTTGCGGAACTGGGAATAGCTCAGGTTTTCCGCGTTGTTTGTGAGAGAGGGGCTCCAGTAGGCGATGCAAAGGATGACAATCGCCGCGGCGGAAAGGCCGAAAAGGCGCCAGTTGAATCCGGAGCTGTCCCCTGGACCGCGGTTCGGATTTGGCGGCGGGTTCGAATTGTTCGGTTGTTCGGACATGATGGATTTGAAATCCCTACGGATGGGCGGGTAAAAGGAGCAGATCCTTTGCCAGCTGCACGCCGGGGTACGCGAGAATAAGCGGGGAGGGGGAAAAGGAAACTGCTTTTTTCCGAGAAAACTGAGTTGTGACGGGGGTTTACGGGTCTTGCGGGTTGCCGCGCGGTCTGGCAATGAAGCGGGCGTGGAATCCGAGACACCGGGCAGGGAAGCCAGAAAATCGACGCCGCGGAAGAGCCGTTGGGCGGGTTGGCTCCAGACCGTTCCGGGGATCTGATCCTGGTGAGGAACACCGGTTTGGCGCCGCTTTGGATCCGTGGGAGATCGCTGGAAACCGGAGCGTTCCTGCGGATGCGGGAACGGCAGCCGTTGGTGGTGCCGGGGTGGACGCTGAGTTACGAGGACGTCGTCTTTTTCCTGAACGTGAAGCGGACGGGCAACGCGCCGTCGATCTATTTGCAGGAAGGGGACGAAGGTCTGACCGCCGAGCGCACGCGGGTGCGGCAAAGCGCGGTGCGGGTGAGGTTCGGACTTGAGGCTGAAGTTGAGGCCCTGAGGGATGCCGACATCCATGCCGGCAGCAAGGGGCCGTTGGCCAAGGGCGAGATCGTGACCTGCAAGAACCACGAGCGCCTGGGTGACGCGTCAGGTTTCAGTCTTTCGATCAACGATCTGCGGCGGATGGCCACGCAATCGGGACGTCGGTTCCGGTTGGCTCCGGATCGTCAGGAATACCTGGTTTCGAATGATGCCTCCGCGCTGTCAGCGGGGGACCTGCTGCTCGGTGCGAAACTCGCGCCGCGGGTGGTGATGTTCATCAAGTTCGACGAACAGCTCGGCGAGGGGCTGCTGGTGGTGAAGGAAAGCGAAGGGCCGGTGTTGGTGGATGGCTTTCCAGTCCGCGGGGCGATGCAGGTGAAAGAGGGATCGCTGATCCGTC
>DATLIO010000541.1:0-5979 GCA_035539355.1 Luteolibacter sp. | reverse complement strand
TCCTCCGCCAGTGGGCGGAAATGTGACCGCTCACGAAAGAGCCGCCATTCCGCGCTGAAGCGAGCGCAGGACGGTCGTCTGCTTCGCGACGAATTCGGTGTCATGGGCGAATGCCAGCACCTTCGTTTCGACCTCCAGCCGGGCGATCAGCAACACGTTGCCCATTTCCTTTTTCAGGACGGCGTCCTCCGACAACGGACCCTGAGGCCCCAGCCATTCGGCGAGGAATTCCCCGAGGAAATGCGGCTGACAGACCTGATAGATCTTCGCTCCATAGCGCACCAGGTCGGAAACCCGTTCGTCGTGGAAACCCGAGGCACGGACCAACGCAAGCGCCTCCTCCGCGGAGTCGGTCGCTTCCGCGATCCAATCGCCGACTTTCTCCGCCCCGCCTTTTTCATCCAACAGAAGGGCCAGCGCCCGGCAGCGCAAACTCCTCGCCTGGATGTGGGCCCGTGCCGTCTCCGCCGTCAGATCGAGCGGTTTGAGAAATGCGATCCCATGGGTGATGTCCGCCAGCGATTCCATCACGCGCTTTTCCCGAATCATCAGCCGGGCTCGGTTGATCCGCAGCATCCCGGCCATGAACCGGCTCACGGGAGTCGCTTCTTCCCCCCAGATCCGGAGCACCTTTTCCGCTTCCCGGAAATCCGCCAGCGCCGCTTCCACATCCCCTTCGTCCGTCCAGGCTCCGGCCCGGTTGAGCCAGGTGAGGATCAACCGCTCGGCAAACGCCGGTTGCGCATCGAGACGGACGTGCGCCATCGCCGCAATCACCATGTCGAATGAAGCGATCGCTTCTTTGCGGACGGCCGGATTCCCGGTCCGGATCAACATGTCGCCGTGATTCAACCAAGCCGCCGCGACCATCCATGCGAACTCTTCGTTCCCCTGCCACGGCAAGGAGTCCCTCAGCCGTCCGGCCTCCCGGAAAACGCCGGCAGCCGTGGACCACTCCGAACGGTTGATCAGATCCATCCCCTCCGCCATCAGGCGCGTGGACTCCTCCGCCACCGATCGGTCGGTCTCCGTCAAGCCGCCTCCTTGACCGCCTCGGCCTTCGGGATGGAAACCCGGCGCTTCTTGAAAAATCTCCGCCAGCTCAGGGCGAATCCGGTCCAAACCAGAACCACGGATGAAAGCGCCGCCAAACCCATGATGGTCTGACCGAACCATCCGAGAGCCTCGCCGGTGTGCACCCACCGGACGAACGTGCGCAGCTTGCGACCCGTCGTCTGGGCTTCAAATCCTTCGTTCTTGGTCACCGATCCGTTCGCGAGATCGACCGTCAGCGTGCGCCGCAGATCCGGACGGCCGCGATGCGAAGCCGCAACCGTGTATTGCGCGGCTCCATCCTTCGGCATCGCCACGGAAATCGTGAGCCATTCAGGACTGGCGGCCTTCGCCGCTGAAAGTCCCGCATCAAGCCCGGCTAGATCGACCGGTCCCTGATCATGGTCGTGATCGTGTGAATCTCCGCCACGCGGACCGCCTTCGCGGCCACCACGCTCGCGCATGCCGCCTTCAGGTCGGGCCTCGCCTCCGGCACGCGGACCTCTTTCCCGCTCGCCACCTTCACGGGCAACCGCCTGCTGGCCACCTTCGCCGCGTGGGCGACCTTCTCCGCGGGGACCTTCGGCCATTCCTCCGGGAGGCCCACCCTGGCCTCGCGGGGCAGGCGGTTTTTCACCCACCGCCTGGAAAATCAGGTTGTTCGCCCAAGTGTAGGACATCACCGCGCCGGTGACCACGATCAGGAACAGCGGGATGCACGCCCAGAAACCGAACACGTTGTGCCAGTTCCAGTCCCGCGCCTTGCCTTTCAGGCGGAACTTCAGGGTCGTCACCGCTTTCAACGCCGGGCGCGTCCAGCGTTTCGGGAACCAGAGATACAGGCCGGAAACCACCAGGAACAGGAAGACGAGATTCGCCGGCCCTGTGATCTTGCCACCGATTTCCCGGTCCAGCGTCAGCCAGCGGTGAAGCCGCAGCACCCACGCGAAAAATTCCTTCAACCCCTTGTTCCCCTCGCCCAGGGATTCACCGGTGTAAGGGTTCACATACTCCGATTTGCCGCGGCCGAACTGCACCAACACCGGCTTGTCGGCATCGCTGTTGAAAACCACCGCCGTCGCCGCCGGTTTGGCGTCCGCGAATTTCGCAAGGATCGCCTCCGCTCCGAGTTGCGTCGTCTGCTCCGGAGAGCGCACCACTTTGACCCCGGTGTTCGCCTCCAGAATCTGCCGTTCGAACGACATGATCACGCCGGTCACCCCCAGCACCAGAATCACCAGACCGGCCAACAAACCGGCGGCCAGGTGCATCCAAAAAAAACCTTTTCGAACCAAACGCATGAGGAGGAAGCGGTCACAGCGCCGCCTGCTGAGACTGAGTCTCAATTCATCAAGCCGTCAAACGCAAAACGGCCCGCCGGACGAGGCAGGTCGCTTTCAAACAGGAAGCGGCCGTTTTTTCAGCCGGATTCATTTTCCCCCGGTCCGCCGCCGTCGTCATTCCCGCCAAAAGACCCACAGCACGAACCCGTTTCATGAAAACAGCCGCCGCACAGCCGCTGGTCATCCACCTCCACGGCGGACGGATCACCGCATCGGTCGCACGGAGCAAAATTCGTTTCCACGCCGCCGAACATCGGCATCCGGCCGGAAAAATCAAACCTCCGGTGGCGGGCGTTTGACATCTCGCGTCCGGTTGGGAGACTCGCGCCCATGTACGAAGCCACCGGGAAAATCAAACTCATCTATGACACCCAGACGTTCCCCAGCGGCTTCGCGAAACGGGAGTTCGTGGTCACCACGTCCGCCGATAAATTTCCACAGGACCTCAAGTTCGAAGTGGTGAAGGACAAGTGCGCGATCCTCGATGGATTCAAAACCGGCCAGGATGTTTCCGTGAACTTCGACATCCGCGGCAACGAGTACAACGGAAAATATTACGTGAACCTCTCCGCCTGGAAAATCCAGGGCGGTGGCGGCGGCTCATCGTCCGGCGACGACTACAATCAGGAATCGCCCCCGATGCGCAAAGCCGCTCCCCGTCAGACGACGTCCAATGCCGAACCTTCCGCCGCCGATCTCCGGAAAGACGACGATTTCGACGACGACATCCCATTCTGATCATGGATCTGTCGAATTTCCGGGCCATGGACCCCCATCTTCTCCTCGGTCTGGTGAACACCGAGCTGAGGAACCACTGTGACTCGCTGGATGATCTCGTGAAAACCCACGATCTCGATCCGGACGAGCTCACCGGGCGGCTGGAGAAAGCGGGTTACGTATACCAGCCGGCCCAGAATCAATTCCGCTGAGGTTCAGCCGGCGGCGCATCGCCACGATATCCACGTTTTCCAGATACCCACGGACATTCGGAAAGGTGTCCGCGTGATGGCCGAACTCGGGCTTCATCATTTCATCGATGGCCATTTTCCTCGGCCACCTGTGCACGACCATCCGGTAAAGCGCGACCACCGCCCCCGTCCTGTCGGCTCCGTGCCAGCAGTGAACCACGATCGGCTCCTTCGCGTTCACCAGAATGCTCAGCGCCTCGAACATCGATTCGTCGTTCAGATTGCCCGCATCCATCCGCACGTGGTGGCATTTCAAATGTCCCGCCAGCTCGTCATCGGAATGATAGCTGCGCAGGTTCAGCACCTCCTTGATCCCCGCCTCCTCCATTTCGGCGACCTGCTCTTTCTCCGGTTGGGAAGACCGCCAGACCTTGTGATCCACACGTTGCAGACCATAGGGCTCCGCACAGGAAACCAGCGCCCCCGCCACCATCATCGCGGCAATCCAACGCAAGCTGATCAATGATTTAAGGTATGACATAACTCTTCTGTGATAACTTTGCACCTTGACTCCGGATCGCATCCGGTCAGGGTCGCAACCCTTCCCGATGAATCCGCAGTCCACTTTCACCTCCACCAAGCCATGCGGCAAGTATGGCGTGGCGGGTGAACTCGCGTCGATGCATCGCAACGAAATCCGCTGGTCCACCCTCGTCAACCGCCCGCACACCGCGCGGACAGCCGGATTCGTCATCGGATAAAAGATTTCCAGACACGTTTTCCAGCCCCGTCCGCCAACCAGGTGGACGGGGCTTTTTCTTTTCCCGCCATGCACACGATCGCACGCCCCACAACACTCCTGCAGGACCTCCGGTTGCTGCCGGCCCAATACTGGATATTATTCAGCGGCACGCTCGTGAACCGTTTCGGTCACTTCGTGATCCCATTCCTCGCGATCTATCTGAAACAACGCGGCCAGGACCCGCGCATGATCGGACTCATCCTCGGAGCCTACGGCGCGGGCGGCCTCATCGCCGGAGTCGTCGGCGGCTACCTCGCCGACAAGATCGGCAGGAAACCCACGATGCTCATTTCCTGCGTCGGCGCCGCGGGAGCGATGCTCCTGCTCTCCCAGGCGGAAAGCGTGACCTCGCTCACCGCGCTCACGATGCTCACCGGTGTCGCCGCCGCGATGTATGGTCCCGGCGCCGGAGCCCTGATCGCGGATCTCATCCCGCCGCATCTGCGGGTCCGCGCGTATTCGTGCCAACGGCTCGCCATCAACCTCGGCTTCGCGCTCGGCATGGCGACCGCCGGTTTCATGGCGAAGCAATCGTTCATGCTGCTCTTCATCGCGGATGCGGGGACGACGCTGATCCTCGCCCTCACGCTGCTCATCGGCATCAAGCCGCGGAAGATCGAAATGAAATCCGGCAGCGGCTGGAAACCCGCGCTCGCCCACATGAAAGCGAACCGCCCGTTCAAACTGGCCATCGTTTCATCCCTGCTCGTTGGCATCGTCTTCTGGCAGATGAGCAGCAGCTACGGCCTGCAGGTCACCGAAGGCGCGAAACTCGACGAGCGGTCCTACGGCCTGCTGATGGCGCTCAACGGCATCCTCATCACCTTCGTCGAACTCCCGCTCACCAGCGTGACCCGGCGTTTCGATCCGGGCAAAGTGATGACCGTCGGCTACATTCTCGTCGGCATCGGCATGGGCCTGAACGGCCTCGGCGCGAACGCGTTTTTCCTCATCACCAGCATGGTCGTTTTCACCACCGGCGAAATGATCTCGCTGCCCGTGAACAACAGCTACATGGCCAGCCTCGCGCCCGATGAAATGCGGGGCCGCTACCAAGGAGTCATGTCGATCACCTGGGCCTCGGCCACCATGCTCGGCCCGCCGCTCGGCGTCGCGCTCTACGAATGCAGCCCCGGCATCCTGTGGACCGTGATCATGGCGATGTCATTCGCCGCCGCCGCGATGATGTTCGCCACACGGCACAAATCCGGCACCTGAAGACGGCGGCCGCAGGTTCCTTGGGAAAATCCCTTGGAATTTGCGGCCGTTCCGTCACGTAGAAGGCGAACGCTTCACAACCCGTTTGATGAAATCCCGCATCCTCCTCTCCCTCGCGCTGGCGATCCCGGCCGCGTCCGCCCAGGCCCCGTCGGACGGCGGGACGCTCTACACGCTCAACTGCGCCGCCTGCCACATGGTCGACCAGGGCCTCGTCGGCCCCTCGCTGGTCGAGATCCGGAAGCTCTATCTCGACAAACCCGACGACTTCGTGAAATGGGCCAACGCTCCCGGCAAAAAGCGCCCAGGTGCGGTGGAAATGCCGTCGATGGTCCACGTCGGCGAACCCGGCCTGCGCGCGATCCACGCGCACATGATGGAGATTTCCAAAGGCGTGAAGGAGAAGGCCGTCGCGAAAGGCGATCCGTTCGCGCAATCGCCGACCCAGACCGCGCGTCCGCAGATCCAGCGCATCTTCCTTCCCAACTCCGGCCCCGCCGCCATCGCGATCGCGCTCGATGACAAGGTTTCGCTCTGCTGGGACGCGGGCGAATGCCGCCTGCGCTACGCATGGACCGGCGGCTTCATCGATGGTTACGCCTATTGGAAAGGCAACGGCAGTTCGCTCGGCCAGATTAAAGGCACCATCCAGCTC
>DATLIO010000540.1:0-5328 GCA_035539355.1 Luteolibacter sp. | reverse complement strand
GCGAGTTTTCATTCTCACTGCGCGACACCGGTCTCACGAAGCTCAATGAAGACATCGTGGTTCCCCGTTCGAAACTGGTGGAGCTGGTCAATTTCGCCCGCGCCCTCGAAAGCGAAACCGGCATCCCGGTCGCGTGCTTCGGTCATGCGGGTGACGGAAACATCCACACGAATCTGATGGTCGCGGATTACCATGATCCGGTCATCCGCGGGAAAGCCGATGCGGCCCTTGACCGGCTCTTCAAGTGGATCCTCGAACAAGGCGGAGCCATCACCGGCGAACACGGCGTCGGCATCGCCAAGAAACCGTGGATCAAGGAAGCGCTCGGCGAGGTTTCCATGGCAACGCATGTCGCCTTGAAAAAAGCGCTCGATCCTCTCGGCATCCTCAATCCCGGCAAGTTCCTCGATTGAACGGAAAAGGGGCGTCACGTTTCCGCGACGCCCCATGCCATGTTTCGGAGACCGTCCGTCAGTTCGGAATGGTTTCCACGACGAAGCGGATGAAGAGCTTCGGCGCCCCCGTCGTCGGAGCCGGCGGCGTGTAGCTGATGAAACCCGCCACCGACGTATCCAGTTGTCCGGCGGCCACCGTGCTCCACCCATCGGCGGCAAGGGTGGTCGACGTCTGCACCTTGTAAGTGAGATCCGTGACACCGGCGGTCGGCCAGGTGATCTTGCCGTTCGCCAGCTGGGGATTCGCCGTGAACGAATTGCCGGTCAGACCGAAGAAATATTCGACGCCGTTCGGCACTCCGTCGCCATCGTGGTCTCCGGCGAGCGTGCCACTGGGCGCGTTCGTATCCAGCCACGAAGCGAATCCACCTGCAGGAGGAGCATCCAGGGCGACAAGCACTTCACCGATGCCGATTTTCCGCGAACCACCGCCGCCTTCACCACGATTTGACACCCATTTGATCGTGAATCGCGCCCCCGGGGCGATACTGAGCCCGGTCACCAACGTTCCGACCGTATTGTCGGTGCCCGGCTCCGTCGAGTAGGCGAGCGCCGGCACTTCGACCCCATTGACGTAGACCGTCCAAACAGGGAAGCGGGTGGCATCCGGATTACCGGCCCGTCCCAGATAAGAAACGAACAGCTGGGTAAGGGTGGAGGATGTGCCGTTCACCATCGTCAGTTCGGTTTCAAGATCACCCGACGCGCCGGTATGCAGGTAACCCAGCAATCCCGGATCACTCAGACCGCCGTAGAATCCGCCGTTCGTCGCGCCGCCGGTCCAGGCGAGGTTGACGAAACTCTGGATCCCACCGAGCGAGACCGCCGTCCAGCCCGTTGGCCAAATACCGGTGTAGTTGTCGAACGGCTGGGAATAGGTCCCGGTGAACGATGGTGGTGCAGGCAGTGTCGTGATGGAAATGGCCGGCGAGTAGGTGGTTCCATTCGCGTTGATGGCATAGGCTTTCACCGAGTAGGCCGTGGCCGGCGTGAGCCCCGTGAGCATCGAAGTGAAGATCCCGGTGGCGGGCGTGCCATCCGCCACCTGGATCACGCCGCTTCCGCCGATGACGGGATTGGAACTGACGGTCGTCGGTGAGAACACGATGCCGCGGCCGGTGACCGGACTTCCGTTATCCGAAGTGATGTTGGTGCTCACCGAAGTTCCGGTGTCCGAAAGCTCCCAAAGCTGATGGCTCGGACCAACCAGTGCGGGAGGGAAATTCCCCGTCCCGACCCCCACGGACACATTCGTGAGGCCGATCTGTTTCGACGAACCGCCGGGCAGGCCCCGGTCCGAGATCCACTTGATCTGGAAGATCTCACCAGCGGGAATATTCAGGCCCGTGGCTGCCGAAATGATGTTCGCCTCGGCACCCGATTCCGTGGAGTACTGGAGACCGGGAAATTCGATCCCATCCACGGTGACGGTATAGATCGGCGAACGACCTTCACCGGTGCGGTTGACCTTTCCGGTGTAGGAAATCACGAGGTTGTTGATCGTCGATCCGGTTTCGTTCCTGAGCGTCAGCACCTTCTTGAAGTTCGTGACCGCCGGAGGATTCACCGTGCTTCCCGTGTGCTGGTATCCGAGCACGTTCTCCCCCAGCACGCCCCGGAGACCCGCACTGAAACCAGCTCCCCAAGGGCGTTGGGGAGTCGGCGGTCCCGTGGTGTCCGCGGGGAACACCGTCACGAGCCCGTCAAGTGACCAGCCGAGCGGAAGCACGGGGGCCGAGGTCGTGGCGGTATCCGACGACGCCGGACCGAACGTCGAGAAATCCTGGGTGTAAGGACCAGCCGACGTCAGCGAAGCGGAGGGAGGCTCCGGCTTGGCGGTGAACGTCCATTCGAATTCCAGGTTCGGATTTCCCAGAAGATCCGTCAGCGCCCCAGCACCGACCCTGATCTTGTAGGTTGTCGCCGGGACCGGCTCATGGTCGAAGTTGAGGAAGAGCTGGTTGCCCGCTCCGCCGATGAGGATCTCATCGACCGCAAGTGTCTCAAGCACCGCATCGGTCGTGCCATCCCGGAGCGTGATCGTCCCTGTCGCTGATGCGACGTCGATCAGCTCGTTGAAAAGAACGTTCGCCGAAAGTGGAATGCCGTATTCGGCGACTGTCGTCGATCCGGCTGCAGGCACGAACGTCGTGGCCACGGGGCCGATCTGGTCCGGCGGCGCCGATGTGAAAGCCCATGCGTTCGGGCCGGTCGTCGCGGTGATACCTCCGAAATCATTGCCGGCGGCATCTTCGAACGCCCCCGCACTGATGAGCACATAGTAGTTGGTGGAAACCGTCAGCGGCGCCGAAAGATAGGCTTTGACCGTGTTGGCATTGATCTCGACACCGAAGAGATCCTTCACGTCGAGGATTTCGACCGGAGTCACGTCGCCGACCTTGTAAAGGGAGATGGTGCCGCCCGTCACCGGGACGACCGACTCGGTGAACTTGATCGTGAGGATGGAATCAACCGGCGCCGCCGGTTCACCGTTCGCCGGAATCAGCGGGGCCGCTGCCGCCAAAGCGGGTGGCGTGGTGTCCGGGCCGACAGGAAGGCCGGGAGAACCGCTGTTCCTCGGAGCCACCAGGGCGGCTGAGAAATCGGTTCCATTCTGGTTGGTGTCCGTCGCGCCGTTGTTCGCCCGGAAAATCGAGTTGGTGGTGCTCGGTGCCGGTGCCGCCGCCGACCCTTCGAAAAGCGTGGCCGTTCCGAAACCCACAAGATCGACGATCGTTGCACCGGTCGCACTGCCAAGCGCGCCCAAGGCGGTGGTTTGTGAAGCCAGAACCACCTTTCCGTTGTTCGCCCCCAATCCCAGCGTGCCGGTCAGATCCGCCGTCACCGGCAACGCCGCGCCATTGGATCCGGCCGCCATCGCCACCAGGAAATATTTGCCCGGCTGGATCGTTCCCGAGAGAGCGTAGACGCTGCTGAAGGCACCGGTATTGGAAGCATACTGCAGCGACATCCCATCGAGCGAAACCGGTGCCGACGAAATGTTCAGCAACTCGATGAAGTCCGCGTTGTAGGTGGCGCCGCTGTTTCCGCCCGCCCCGTAAACCTGGCTGATGACCACCGTCGTGGATTGCGCCGACGCGAGCGTGACGGCAGCGGACGCGGCCACCATCCCCCTGAGTAGATTCCCGACTCCCGATCCGGGAGCCGCTTTCCCGAAGAGCCGGGAGATCATGCGAGACAACAGGTGCATATGTTTTCGGGTTATAGGATTGATCGTCTGGATCGGAGGTTTCCGAACCGGCGGTGGCATTCGTTCTTATGCCCCGTCGTACCGCCGCCCTGCTCGAACCCGCGAGCGTGGCTGGTTGTTTCCGGTGTCCGTTCCACCATGAAGATTCAGCCGTTAGCAATCGCCGGACCGAAAATTAACCCTTTGCATTTTTTCAATTTTCAGTTATTACTGAAAGTAGCCATGAGCCGCGAACGGGAAAAGTTTCAAACGATCCGCGAGGAATTCGTCGGACAATGGGGAGCCCTTGGAACCCAATGGGGTATCAATCGGACGATGGCGCAGATCCACGCGCTGCTTTTCACCTCGGCCGAGACTCTGTCGACGGACGATGTGATGGAAAAACTTGGGATCAGCCGCGGCAACGCGCACACGAATTTGAAGGAACTCGTCGCTTGGGGGCTCATCCGCACCGTGATGAAGAAGGGCGAGAGGAAAGAGTTGTTCGAGGCGGAGAAGGATGTTTGGCAAATGTTCACCATCATCGCCCGTGAAAGGAAACGGCGCGAAATCGAACCCGCGCTCGGCATTTTACAGAAATGCGCGGAGGAAAGCGGTGATTTCCAGACCAGCGAGGGCAAGGCGTTCCATACCCAGATGAGACAACTCGAAGAGTTCATCGCATTCGCCTCCAAAATGGCGGATCGCGTCTCCTCCATGAAACACGGCTTCGCCGTCCAGATGGCGACCAAACTCCTCGGCTGATTTTATTTCACCATATTTTTCATTATTTCCTGAAAATTCAAAATTATACGATCATGAACACATTGCCCGTCATCGTGGTCTTCGGGGCCAACGGCTTTCTCGGAAGGTACCTCTGCCGCTATTTCAAGAAGCAGGGAAAGGAAGTCGTCGCCATCGGCCGGAACCGTGAAGGATGGAAAGGCGACGGCATGTTCCTCGAATGGGACGGAAAAACGATGGGGCCGTGGTCGCTCGCACTCGAAGCCGCCGAAGCCGTCATCAACCTCGCGTGCGCGACGGTGAACTGCCGTTACACGGCCGCCAACCGGGAGAAGATCCTCGATTCACGGGAAACGAGCACCCGCTTGATCGGCGCCGCCATCCGGGGTTGCCGGATTCCTCCGAAGGTCTGGTTGAACGCGGGCACCGCGACGTGGTACCGCCACGCGGAGGACCGGCCCCAGGACGATTGGCTGGGTGAGCATGGCGAAGGATTTTCGTGCGAAGTCGCGCGCCGCTGGGAAGAGGCGCTCTTCGGAGCCGATGTTCCCGCGGAAACCCGCAAAGCCGTCCTGCGGATCGGCATGGTCCTCGCGAACGAAAAGGAGACGGTCTATGATGTCCTTTGCCGTCTCGCCGCCCGCGGTCTCGGAGGAACGATGGGAAATGGTCGTCAGAAGATCAGCTGGATCCACATGGACGATTTCCTCAGGGCCGTGGAATTCCTCACCCAGGATCCCTTCCTCGGCGGAGCGGTCAATCTCACCGCGCCGGATTTTCCCGACAACCGGCAATGGATGGAATATTTCCGCAAGGCGACCGGGATCCCCTTCGGCCTTCCCGCGAAACGATGGATGCTGGAAATCGGAGCCCGTTTGTTGAACACCGAAACCGAGCTTGTCCTGAAAAGCCGGTGGGCCGAGCCGGTCCGTTTGAAGG
>DATLIO010000539.1:0-3548 GCA_035539355.1 Luteolibacter sp. | reverse complement strand
CCCCGAGCCTTTCCGGTTGCGCATCCACACCCGCTCCCCGTCACGGGGACGCGGGTGTCCTTTTTCCGGGAACGCCGCCGCCCTCTCCGGAATCTATCAAAAAACCGGTTGCATCCCCGATTTTCTTCTCCTTGCCAACATTCCGCCTAACCGATAATCCCCGTCTCCACTATTTGACAAACCCCATGACACACGCAGACGACGCAATCGCCCCAAATGCCAAGCGCCTTCTATGGGCTGGCTTCCTCGCCATCCTCGCCGCAGGCGTCGGATTCGCCATCCGTGGCGGCATCTTCGACAACTGGTCCAAGGAATACGGTTTCACCGGTGCCCAGCTCGGCGCGATCGGCGGAGCAGGCTTCTCCGGATTCTGTTTCGGCATCATCCTTGGCGGCGTGGTCGTCGACAAGATCGGTTACGGCAAGCTCGTCTTCCTCGCGCTGATCTGCCACATCATCTCAGCGTTCGTCACCTTTGGTGCCAGCACTCCGGAAAACGCCTACACGTTCCTCTTCTGGGGCATGTTCATTTTCGCCTTCGCCAACGGAACCCTCGAAGCCGTCGCGAACCCGCTCGTCGCAACCCTTTTCCCGAACGCACGGACCCACTACCTCAACATCCTGCACGCCAGCTGGCCTGCCGGCATGGTTCTCGGCTCCGTCATCGGCTGGATCCTTGATGACAAGATGCAGATGAACTGGAAAATCCAGCTCGCCCTCTACCTTGTCCCCACCGTCCTCTACGGACTCATGTTCCTCGGGCAGAAATTCCCGAAATCCGAAGCCGCCCTCAAAGGAGCCAGCTTCGTCCAGATGCTCAAGCCTGTCGGCGTTCTCGGCGCCGCGGTCGCCTGCTTCCTCCTTTCCAAGTTCTTCGCTGACATCTTCAAAAGCGAACTCATCGGCTACGTCATCGGTGGCGCCCTTCTGGTCGTCGTCGCCGCCATCACCAAATTCTCGATCGGTTCGATCCTCCTTTTCGTCCTTTTCGTGACCCACGCCATCGTCGGCTCCGTCGAGCTCGGCACCGACGGCTGGATCCAGAACATCACCGGCAACATCTTCACCTCGGAGCAGGGCAAATACCTCTTCATCTGGACTTCGGCGATCATGTTCAGCCTGCGCTTCTGCGCCCACTTCATCGAGACCAAGCTCAAGGTCTCGCCGATCGGCCTGCTTCTCATCTGCTCCGTGATCGCCTGCATCGGCCTCAACCTGGCCAGCACCATGCAGACCTTCGGCATGGCGCTCGTCGCACTCGGCATCTACGCCGTCGGCAAAACCTTCTTCTGGCCAACCATGCTCGCCGTCGTCGGTGACCGCTTCCCGCAAACGGGTGCCGTCGCCATGTCCATCATGGGCGGCATCGGCATGCTTTCCGCCGGTCTGATCGGCGGCCCCGGCCTCGGCTACGCCAAAGACCGCTTCGCCGGTGAGGACCTGAAAGCGAAGAACCCAGCCCTGTACGAGGAATACAAGGCGGCCAAGCCATCGACCTTCCTCAGCATCCAATCCACCGCGGCAACCGGCCTCGACGGCACCAAACTCGCCGAAGCCCACGATCGCCTGAAAAAGGCCTCCGCAACTCCGGACGCCAACGACAAGGCCGTCGTCGATGCCAGCATCAACGGTGACCGGAAGACCCTCAAGGCCGACTCCTTCCTGCCTGCCATCATGGCGGTGATTTACCTGCTGCTCTTCATCTACTTCAAAACCATCGGTGGCTACAAGCCGCTGACCATCACCCCCGAGCAATCCACGGGTGGAGTTCCCGGCCCCGTTGCCTGATCATCCTTAACATTTCCGAATCAAAAACGGCCCGCCACACCGGCGGGCCGTTCTTTTTTTGCACTTGCGACGGGGTTCTTCCGGGAGTGGACTGTGGAGCGATGACCCTTCGTGGTACAGTTTTCCTGAGACTCCTCCCCTTCCTTCTGATATCCGCGTTTTTCTGCCTTTCCGGAACCGCGTCCGCCGAAGCGAAGGTGAACCTTGCCGACGGTTTCGATTTCCCGGTCGGGAAACCGGACGGAGCCGGCTACTACAAAGCCCGTGGCATGCGCCTCGCCTCACCGCAGCATTTCGGCGAGGACTGGAACGGCCGCAGCGGCGGTGACAGCGATCTCGGCGCTCCGGTCTACAACATCGGCGACGGGATCGTCACCTTCGCCCACAACGTCGGCCAGGGTTGGGGAAATGTCGTCCTCGTCCGCTACGCCTACCGCGACCCCGGGACCGGGCAGGTCAAATATTGCGACGCCCTCTACGGCCACCTGCTCAAGATCATGACCAGCGTCGGCAAGCAGGTGAAACGCGGCGAACAGATCGGCCAGATCGGCAGCAACAGCGGCATGTATCCCGCCCACCTTCATTTCGAGATCCGCCACAACATTTACATCGGCATGGGACGCCGGTCCGTCCCGGCGACCCTCGAGCATTGGGCCGATCCCACCCAGTTCATCAACAAATACCGCCGCCTGAACCGCGAATGGCGCGCCGTCAAAGTCCCGACCGGCACTTACGAGGAATACGCCGGTTTCAAAGGGCTGTGAACGAAATGATCCTCGTTCTCCTCCCGTATTTCCTTTGTCCATGATGCCCAGACGAATCCCGTTCCTTGCCGTCGCGTTCCTCGTGGCGGCCGCCCCGCTTTCGCAGGCCGTCACTTTCCTCATCGATCTGGGGGCGAACTCCGCTTCTTCGTCTTACGCGACCGGCACGTGGAATACCTACAGCCACACTTCCATCAAAGTCGCTTCGGTTCTGAAGGACTCCGCCAACAACACCACCACGGTCGGATTTGTCGGTGCGGGCACGATCAACACGGGAGGCAGCCCCGGCAGTGGTACCTACAACACGGCCGGCATCCCCTCCGGTCTTTCCTGGCTTGCCACTCCATCCGCACCCGCAGCTGCGGACGACTGGCTCTACACCAACAACACGACCAACGGCGACGTCTCCCACACCTACACGTTTTCCAATCTCATCGCAGGAAACGTGTTCTCGCTGGATCTCGTGTCCTCCCGTAACACCGGCACCGCGAAAGGCCTTTACGCTTATTCGCTTGATGGCGGATCGAGCTGGATCGGATTCAACGTCGTCGATTCCAACGGAGTGGCGGTCACCAGCAACGGCTGGGGAACGAACACCACCTACACCCAGACCTTCGACAGCCAGACCCAGGGTTACAGCGCGTTCCGGTATATGAACGCATCGAATGTGACCCTGACCGGCGACAAACTGATGGTGCTCGTGCAAGACGTCGGGAACGACCTCTCCTATGCAGGAGCCAACGCCATGCGTCTCACCGTCGTTCCAGAACCAGGCACAACCATCTTGTCGCTTCTCGGCCTTGGGATCGCCGCATTCCGCCGCAAGCGCTGAGCCATGGCCATCCAAGCGAAAAAGCAGAACCCCTGGTTCATCGTCCTCATCCTCATCGCCGGGGTCGTTCTCTGGGCTCTCGATCAACGGAAAGAACCGGCTTCTTCTCCGAGAAAGGAAACGCGTCAGACCGCGCCAGCTCCTTCAACTCAGCGTGAAAAGCCA
>DATLIO010000538.1:0-3902 GCA_035539355.1 Luteolibacter sp. | reverse complement strand
AGTTTGTTGAGGGCCGCCGTGAAGTAACCGTTCTGCTTGAGAATGGTGACGAGTGTCGGGACGCCTTCGTTGATGGGATTGAAACCGAGTCCTCCGCTGCGGTGCGGCACACGTCCGGTCATGATCGCCGCGCGGGAGGGCTGGCAGATCGGAGCGGAGACGTGGTTGCGGATGAAACGGTGGCTGCCGGCGGCGAAGGCATCGATGTTCGGCGTGAACTTGAGCGGGTTTCCCATCCAACCGGGGGAGTCCGCATTCATGTCATCCGCGGTGATGAGGAGGACGTTCGGCTTTTCCGCGGCCAGACAGAACGGAACGAAGAGCAGGAGAAGGAGTGTTTTCACGATCACTGTTTGGTTTTGCGGCGGGCGTTCGCGGGCTTTTCCTTGCCGAACTCATCGGGATCGACGTCGGCGGGAACCTTGTAACCCGTCTCTTTTTTCAACTCCTCAAGCCGTGCTTCGAGTTGTTTGCGCAAAGGTTCGCTGTCCGGATAGGAATGGAGGTTGGTGAGCTCGTAGGAGTCTCCCTGCACGTCGAACAACTCGTTCCATTGCTCGTGCCCGGGATAGGTGACGAGTTTGGATTTCTCCGTGCGGACGGCGAGGATGGTCGGGTTGCGGAAGTTCCGCTCGTAGAAATACTCGTAGAGGAAATCCGTGCGCCAGTCGGCGGGGGTTTTCTTTTCGAGGATCGGCTTCAGGCTGCGGCCCTGGAATGAGGAGGGCAGCGGGGCGCCGGCGAGATCGACGATCGTCGGAGCCAGGTCGATGTTGAGGACGGTGGACGCGATGTCCGCGCCCTTCAGTTCATGGAACGGGGAACGGATGAGCAACGGCAGCCGCAGTGATTCCTCATAAGCGGAACGTTTGTCACCGAGGCCGTGTTCGCCGAGGTAGTAACCGTTGTCGCTGGTGAAGATGACGATGGTGTTCTTGTCGAGCCCGAGCGAATCGAGTTCGTCGAGCAAACGTCCCAGGCTGCGGTCGGCGCTGGTGAGGGTGCGGAAGTAGTTCAGCAGATTGTCATTTCCCGGATTCGCATTGCGAGGGTTGGTCGCGGCGTCCGGTTTGAAAGGAGCGGGACTTCCCAGGTTCGGAACGGCATTCGCTATATCACCCTCATACTCGTTTTTGAAATCGCCGTGGGGTTCGCGCGGGCCGTGCACGGATTTGAAACCGACGGTGAGAAGAAACGGCTTCTCCTTGTTCTCGCGGAGGAAATCGATCGCGAAGTCGGTGGAGGCGTCGTCGATCCATTTGTCGGCGATGATCTGCTTCTCGGTGCCATCTTTGCGGACGGTGACCGGGCAATCGAAGAATTTGCCCTGTCCCTGGAAACTCGCGGAAAAATCAAAAGCGGGGCGGTCCGTCTGGTTTCCCATGTGCCACTTGCCGACATAGCCGGTGCGGTAGCCGTTTTCCTTCAGGACGGTCGCATAGGTGTTGCTGTCGGTAGCCAGTGGCGTGTGGTTGTTGGTGACGCCGTGGTTGTGGGTGTATTGGCCGGTCAGGAAACTCGCGCGGCTGGGGGAGCAGAGCGAGGTGGTGCAGAACGCGTTCCTGAATGTGGCCGACTGCGCTTTCAGTTTGTCGAGCGACGGAGTCTTCAACCAGGGGAACCGGGCTTTGTCGCCCTGTTCTTTCTGGATTGAGGAGATCGCGTCCCAGCGTTGGTCATCGGTGATGACGAAGAGGAAGTTGGGTTTCTTCGATTCGGCGAAGAGCGACAGCGCGGAGATTAGAAGCAGTGTGAGAGGAAGTTTCATGAAGGATCGGATCGGTGTTCACTCGCCCCAGACGGCGGGTGATTTGAAGTCGCGGGGTTTCGGACGGCTTTTCGGCGCGACGGCTTCCTTGGCGAGGATGTCGTAGCGGGCCTTGAGTTCCTTCAGCTTTTCCGGATTGGATGACGAGAGGTCGTTCTTTTCGGAAACGTCACTCGCGAGGTTGTAGAGTTCGACCGTCGATTCGCCGGTGACGGGTTCGGCATCGCCATCCTCATTGTCGATTCCGCGGCCGTTTTTCACGACGAGTTTCCAATCGCCCGACCGGATCGCTCCGGCGTTCGGCGAAATGTTGATGACGATCTCGCGGTTGGGGATCGTTTCGCCTTTCAGCGCGGCCGAGATGTCCGAACCATCGACAGGCAGCTTCTGTTCGGATGACGCACCGGCGAGACCGAGCAACGTGGGATACCAGTCCGAGATATGGATCGGCGTGTTGATGGTGGAACCGGCCGCGATTTTGCCGGGCCAGGTGGCGAACGCCGCGACCCTGGTGCCGCCTTCATAGACGGTGCCTTTGCCTGCGCGCAGCTTGCCGTTGTCCGAAAGCTTTCCGGGATTCGGGCCGCCGTTGTCGCTGGAGAAAACGATGAGCGTGTTTTCACCGAGGTTCTCATCGGCGACCGCTTTGATGATTTCACCGACGGCGTCATCGAGCGCCGTGATCATCGCGGCGTAGATCCTGCGGTTGCCTTCGAACTGCGGGTAGAGCGAAAGGTAGCGCTCGGGCACCTGGAACGGGCTGTGCACGCCGTTGAATGGAACGTAGAGAAAGAGCGGCTTCGCCTTGTCACGTTCACGGATGCGTTTGGCGGCTTCCTTGCCGATCAGCTCGGTGGAGTAACCTTCATCGCGGTTCACATTGTCGTCGCGATGCCAGTCGAAGCCGTCGTCGCGGACGTGGGTGAAGTAATCGAGCGCACCGTTGTAGTGGCCGTACTGATGGTCGAATCCGCGATGGGTCGGAAGGTATGCAGGCTCGAAATGACCCACGTGCCATTTGCCGGTGATGGATGTTTCATAGCCCGCTTCCTTGAGCGCCTGCGGAAGCGTGCGCTCCTCCAGCGGCAGACCGTATTGCGCCCAGGGACGGACGACGCCGGTCTGGAGTCCGTAACGGAACGGATAACGTCCGGTCAGGAATGCCGCGCGTGTCGGCGAGCAAACGGGTTGCACGTAGTATTGGTCCAGTTTCGCGCCGGATGCCGCGAGCTTGTCGAGATTCGGCGTTTTGAAATCGGGATTCCGCCAGCCGACGTTGTTGCTCCCGAGGTCGTCGGCGAGGAGATAGATGATGTTCGGCTTCTCCTGCTTTTTCGGCGCCCCGGCGGTCGCGACGGTGAAAAGCGCGGTGCGTCCGGTGGGCGCGCAGCAGGGCTTTTCCGCCGCGTAGGCGGGAATGGAGATCAGGAAAGAAAGGAGGAACCGCCAGTTGCGGAAGGAAGGATTACTCGTCGTCATTGCCTGCGTTCTTCTTTTTCTTTTTGCCCTTCTTTTCGGCTTTCACCGCGGAAGCATCGTTCTTGGCGGGGAACTTCGCGCCGACGCTTTTGCGCCAGTCGTTGAGTTTCGCGAGAAGTGTCGCGGCTTTCTCGGGTTGCGCGGAAGCGAGGTTGTTCTTTTCGCTGAGATCGGCCGAGAGGTCGTAGAGCTGGAGCGAACGATCCTCGAGGTTCTCGATCAGCTTCCAGTTGCCGTCGCGGATCACACCGACGGGTGTGGTGCGCCAGGTGTTGTTGCCGGCTCCGAGATAACCCGGGAAGTGCCAGAACAGCGATTCACGATCGAGTTTCTTCGCCGGGTCTTTCAGCACCGAGGTATAGCTGACGCCATCGAGCGGCTGGTTTTCCGGTGCGGGTGCGCCGGAAAGATCGAGCAAGGAAGGATGGAGATCGACCGAGATGATCGGGGTTTCCGAAACCGAGCCTGCGGGGATCGTTCCCTTCCAACGGAAGACATACGGAACGCGGATGCCGCCTTCGTGAAGCGTGCCTTTGCCGCCGCGGAGCGGGGCGTTGTCGGTGTTGTCCTTGGCCTCGATGCCTTCGCGCTGGTAACCGCCGACTCCGCCGTTGTCACTGGTGAAGACGATGAGCGTGTTTTCCGCGAGGCCGAG
>DATLIO010000537.1:0-2998 GCA_035539355.1 Luteolibacter sp. | reverse complement strand
AAACGAGGTCGACCCGTTGTTTCGGATCGAGGTCCGTGTATTTCAAACATTCATCGATGAGCGGCAGCGCCTGTTCGAACTGGCCCATCCTGACATAACAGATGGCGAGCAGCGGTTTCACCTTGTGGACCGCGCCGGCGGTGCCATCGAGCGTGCCGAAGTTCGCGATGAAGTTCAGGAAGGCATCGGCCGCATTCTTCCAATCGCCGGCGTTGAAGGATTTCTCACCGGCGGTGAGAAGTTCGCCCGCGGTTTGTCCGCCGCCTGCCGCCGGCTGTGCCACCAGCACCTGGGCGGGTGGCACGACAAGCAGAACGGAGAGCGGCAGAATGCGGTTCACGGAGAGAGTCGTTGGATCCCTTCCATTTGCCGGAAGCGATTGCCGCTTTGTGCAGTTTCCGGACCAAACTTTGTATCGGCATCATGAATTATTTTCCCAACGCGCAGAATGACGGCCGGGATTATTGATCCGGGCTTTCGGTATCAGTGATTTTCTTTGCCGGTGTCTTCAGCGAAAGGTCGATGGAATCGAACCAATGCTGGATGAAGAACTTCTTCTCCTGCGTGAGGAACTTGTCCGAGCGTCCGAGGATGGGGCGGAGCGAGGTGGTCATCTGGAGCGTCACGAGCAGGAAGACGGCACACCAGATGCCGAGCGGACCGGACTGGGTCCCGCCGGTCGAGCGGACGGCGGCGAGGAGGAATTTCAGCGAGAAGATCACGGCGATCAACCATGCGAGCAGACCGAGCGTGCCCATGAAACCGAAGGAGTCCGTCGATTCGGCGAAGATCCAGATGGCGGGTGAGAAGCCGAGCAGGAGCAGGCCTGACAACGCGAGCGCTCCGGCGAGGCAGGCACCGAGTTGAGCGACGGAGGTTTTCGCTCCGGCGAGCGTGGAGAAAATGTAGAGGCTCGGAAAACAGATCGCCCCGGCGATGAAAATTCCGGCGGAGACTTTCAGCGGTGCGGCCCAGAGTTGTTCGTGTTTCGCGAAGCAACCGAGGACGACGCCGAAGAGCAGGAACGAGACGAAGGCGATGAGCGCGAATTTTCCGGTGGCATCATGGCCCGGTGTGGCGAGCCGGGCGACGAGATCGTGCGGACGGCGGAGCAGCGCTTCGAAGAGGGTTTTGAAATCGAGATTCTCCGGTAGCGGCGCTTCAGGCGGACGAGGCTGTGGATAGGGCGGAGGAAGGGGATTGGCAGCGGGATCGGCGTTGGGGTTCATGGTCGTTTGGTTCGTTTGTTTCTGAGGAGAGGGTAGGCGATGCCGGCGGCGAGAAGGACGGTGACACAGACGGCCTGCGTGGCATTTCCACCGGTGACCGTGTCCAGCGAGTGCCAGACGGATTCGTAGAACGTGCCGCGGAGCGGATCCGGACGCAGAAAGGCGACCTCGAGCGAAGGCGAACCGAAGAAGGGCCGCAGGATCCATGAGAACTGCGCGCCGAGGAATCCGTTGCCGGCGAGCCAGGAAAAGAGCGTCGCTTTCGCCGCGGCGGGTGTCGGCGCGTGATGGCCGAGCATGCGGTGGAGATGGACGTTCGCGGAAATCCCGGCGAACGCGATGAGCAGCGTGTGGGTGAGCAGATAGGCCGAGTGCGAAGTGGCGGCGGCGGGGGAATCCGGCGGCGGTGCGTTGCACGCGAGCAGGAACGTCACCGGTGCAAGCGAGCCGAGGATCAGCGCGGCGAGGGCGAATGAAGAAAGCAGCGCGAACCAGGATTGGCGGAAACCGAGGCGCGATCCGAGCAGGGTGCCAAGCAGGCCATTGAGCAGTGCGTTGCACAAAAGCGTCAGCACGATCAGCAGCGGGAGTTTGACCGCAACATAAACGCCCATCAGCGGTGACCGCCAGAACCCGACGGTGAACCCGTAAAGCATGAGTCCGAGACAGGCGATCGCCGCGACTTTTCCGGAGCGCTTCAACGGAGTGTCATCAAGCCAGTCCGGAGCGGGTTGGATCAGGGAGGTGACATTCACGGTTCAAATCAGAACCGTGATGGTGAAAGGCCGATGGGGGTAATGTGAGATTTGTGTGAAATCCGAGATATGCTTTCCGGTTGTCAAAGGTCGGCGGAATCCATTATCTGGCAATGGATGGCCCGGAAACCCGCACTCATTTCCAATCCGATCGTCACGCACCTGGTTGCGGCGGCGCTCGGTTTGGCGGTCGTGTGGGTTTTGAAACCGGAGCCGACCGGTTCGGATGAAAACGGCGGGCGAAATGGTCCGCGTGATTTCCGCAGCCAGAAACGGACGGATCGGAGAGGTCACGGGCTTGGCGGTGATGCGTTGCTGACGAGCATCACGGGAATTCCGCCGGGAGACATGAAGAAGCGGGAGTGGACCCTCTACTCCGAGAACATGATGCGTCAGGTCGACGAGATTTCGCGCAGGGCGAACGAGGTGGCGCCTGCGGATGATGTCGCTGCGGCGGCTCAGGAGGCGTTGGCGAAGTTCACGGAGCGGCCGGGCGAGATGTCGCCGGAGGATTTCGAGAACCTGCAGGTCCGCCTGTTGCATTGGCTGCGGGAAGATCCCCGGGCGGCGCTGGCGGTGAATTTCAAAAGGGTTGCCGGAGGAGAACAACTGGCGGGCATTCTCAGCGCGGCGGTGAAGGAGAAAGGCCTCGTCGCCGCGACGGAGTGGTTCGGCGTGAATCCGATGGCGGACACCGAGTTGCGGAACTCGCTTTCATTTCTCGCGGGTGCCGAAGGCGATCTCGGGGTGATGGCGGCTTTGAAGGGCAAGGTGCCTCCGGCGCGATGGGGCGAGATGCGCACCTTGATGGCGCAATCGTGGAAGCTCGACAAGGCGGACAGCCTGCTGGCGTTCGCCACCGAGGAAAAGGCACCGGCCTTCGTCCTGCTCTTCGCGAGCACCCAGGGTCCAAAAGGTGTCGATTGGCTGCGGAATGAAATGGCCAGTGGGACCATCGATCCCGAGCTGCAGGCGGGAATCATGAAGAAGCCGGAATACAAGGATCTCTATCTC
>DATLIO010000536.1:0-4039 GCA_035539355.1 Luteolibacter sp. | reverse complement strand
CACGAGAGCCAGGTTCGCAATGACGGCGACAAGTATGGGGAAAACACGAAGCGTCTGACTCCGGAGCAACGCCGCGATCCGGCGAAGATGAAGCTGCCACCGTTCTGGCCGGACACGCCGGAGGTGCGGCGTGAGCTGGCGAATTATTACGATCTTGTGACGGCGGTGGATTACAAGGCGGGCGATGTGCTTGCCTGGCTCGACAAACATGGCTTGGCGGAAAACACGATCGTCGTGTTCTTCGGCGATCATGGCCGGGGCATGCCGCGCTACAAACGCTGGTGCTACGACACCGGGACGCATGTGCCTTTGATCGTGCGTTGGCCGGGCAAGGTCGAAAAGGGAACCGTGCGTGACGGGCTTGTGGAATTCGTCGATCTGCCGGCGACGATGCTTTCGCTCGCTGGGGTGAAAGTGCCGGAGAGCCTGGATGGGACGGTTTTTCTCGATGCGGATGGAAAGCAAACGGGAGATCGGAAATATGTCCACTCGGCGAGGGATTACATGGACGAAGCCTACGACCGCATCCGGAGCGTGCGTGACGGACGCTGGAGATATGTCAGGAATTTCGAGCCGGAGATTCCCTATTCATTGAAGAACGACTACATGGAGCGGGGCAAGACGATGCAGGCCTGGCGCCAGTGGAATGCCGACGGAAAACTGGATGCCGTGCAGTCGATCCATTTCCGTCCCGGGAAACCGAAAGAGGAACTCTACGACAGCGAAGCCGATCCTTTCGAGGTGAAGAACATCGCGGACGATCCGGCGAACGCCGCCAAGCTCGCGGAGCTGCGCGCCGAATGCGACCGATGGTTGTCGGCAACAAATGACAAGGCCGCCATCCCGGTGGAGAAGCTGATTGCCGATGGCGTCATCCACCCTCGTAACAAGGACTACGAAGAACGGGCTAAACGGGGCCAGGCGAAATAGCCGGCGCCCGGTATTCCCCGGTGATCCTCAACGGCGGCGGCGCAATCCGGCGGCAGCCAGGCCAACAACAGCCAGCATGGCCGACGTTGCTTCGGGAACAGAGGTTCCATTGAGCACGACGTTGTCGAGCCGGGCAATCTGGTTGGAAACCGTATTGGCCGAAGAATAGACGTAGATCCGGAAAGTGACCGGGGTGGTGAGATTCAGGAAATCGGATCCCGACAAGTTGACCGTCTGGCCGGTTAGCTGATTGTCAGTGCTATCCGCGGTGATCGTTTTCGAGAAGGATCCAAGGTCTGTCGTGTAATCCACGGCTTCAGCATTGCTCCTGATGACTCCAAAGGTGGTGAAGGAGGCGCCACCAGTGCCGGAGTTCGATCCTCCGAAGTCGAGTGTGACCGAGGTCAACGTCATGGAAGCTCCGCCAATCGGGGAGATCGTGACCTGGAAGTAATCCCCATTGGTGACCGCGTCTCCGGTGGTCGTTGTCAGACCGTCGGAGCGGAAGAATGCCATGTCCGTGCTCGACGAGATGCCGGCGCCGCCCCCGACCGGGCCCCCATTGTTGGCGGTGAAGGTCGAGGCCGAAGTCAAACCATCCGTGTCCGACGAATTCGGATTCGCAACCGTGGTGCTGGAATCATTGAATGTATAGTTTGCCAGAACGGCTGCGGGCGAAACCGTGGGAGCCAGCAGGAAAATCGCGGAAAGGAGGGATTTCACGATAGGGGGTTTTGATGGCTGCCAGAATAATGCCTGATCCGGCCGCCGGTCAATCCGGCTTTCAGCCCCCATCGCGAAATCCGGCTTTCAGCGGTCCAGAAGGGCGAACTTCAGTTCGGCTTCGGAAACCACCTCGCCGTTGACGAGGCAGCGGCATTTCGTCTGGCCGATCGATCCGCGGATCTTGATGATGTCGGTTTCGATGATGAGCGTGTCCCCGGGCAGGACGGGACGGCGCCATTTCACGCTGTCGGCGCTCATGAAGTAGCCGAGTTTGCCGGCGTTCTCCGGTTTGCGGAGCATGAGGATCGAGGAAACCTGGGCCATCGCCTCGAGTTGGAGCACGCCGGGCATGATCGGGTGGCCGGGGAAATGGCCTGGGAAGAACGGCTCGTTGATCGTGACGTTCTTCATGCCGACGCACTTGTTCTCTTCGAAGTCGACGACGCGGTCGACCATGAGGAACGGGTAGCGGTGCGGCAGGATGTTCATCACCTCGTTGATATCGAGGACGCTTTCGGCATCCGGGATGTTGACGACCGGAACCATCGCGCGCATGCGGCTGTATTCCGTTTTGATCTTCGCGGCCATCTGCGTGTTCGGGCCGTGGCCCGGTTTCACGGCGATGACATGGCCGAGGATGCGCTTGCCGGAAAGCATGAGGTCGCCGATGAGATCGAGCGCCTTGTGGCGGGCGAACTCGTTGTTGAAGCGGAGGGCTTCCTTCGACATCACCTCGTTGCCACGGATGACGACGGCGCTTTCGAGCGAGCCGCCTTTGATGAGGCCTTTTTCAAGAAGCGGCTTCACATCTTCATAATAGACGAAGGTCCGCGCGGAGCAGATTTCCTTTTCGTAGGTCGTGGGATTGACCTCGCTGGAGAAATACTGGGTGAAGCGTCCTTCGGGGCCGACGTTGGTGACGGAGACGCGGAAGGTCTTGCTCGGGACGATGGTGATGAGGGTGCCGTCGCCGGTTTCCAGATGGATCGGCTCGCGGATTTCCCAGACCTTGCGGGGGGCGTTCTGCGGGACGATGCCGGCTTTCTTGATGAGTTCGACGAAAGGCAGCGAGGAACCGTCACCGATCGGCGGCTCGTTGGCGTCCATCTCGATGAGCGCGTTGTCGACGCCCATGCCGGTCAGGGCGGAAATGACGTGCTCGACGGTGTGGACTTTCACGGATCCTTCGGCGAGGGTCGTGGCGCGTTCGACGGTCTGGACCTTTTCGACGTCGGCGGAAATGAACGGCTGGTCCGGCAGATCGATGCGGCGGAATTTGAAACCGTGGCCTTCAGGGGCGGGTTTGAGCGTGAGAGTGACTTTTTCCCCGGTGTGGAGGGAGGTGCCTTCGAGAGTGGCGGAGCCTGCGAGGGTGTGCTGGACGGCGGCGGACATGAAGGGGCAGGTTTGGGGACGATCGGGGAATGATCAAGCCGGAATCGGGCGGTGATTATGCGAAAGTGCTTGTATTTCCCGGACCAGGGCCTATGGATTCGTCGCGCTGCGTCTTTTCGCACGCCGAGGCCAATAGGGTCTCAACCTATTCCGGTCTTCATCGATGAGAGATTGTTCTGGGAACCAACACCAACACCTCATCGACACCGCCAGCCGCTGATATTCCGCGGGCAGGCATTCCAACTACATGACACCGACCACATTCGGGGCGCTGCCGCTGGCTGCGCCTCTCCAACGGGTTTTAGCTGAACTCGAATACAACACGCCTTCGCCGATCCAGGCACAGGCGATCCCGATCCTCCTGCAAGGCCGCGACCTCCTCGGTTGCGCCCAGACCGGAACGGGCAAAACCGCCAGCTTCGCACTGCCGGTCCTGCACGCCATCCACGAACGGCCGAAACCCGTCCGTCCGAAACAATGCCGCACGCTCGTGCTTGCCCCGACCCGTGAACTGGCGGGGCAGGTTGGCAAGAGTTTCACCACCTACGGAAAATACGTCCGCTTCAGCCAGACGCTGATCTACGGGGGTGTCGGACAGGTTCCACAGATCAATGCGATGCGCCGCGGCGTTGACGTCCTCGTGGCGACGCCGGGACGTCTGCTCGATCTGATCGACCAGAACTGCGTCGATCTTTCCGGAGTCGAATTCCTCGTTCTCGATGAAGTGGACCGCATGCTCGACATGGGGTTCCTCCGCGACGTGAAGCGTATCATCGCGATGCTGCCGGCCCGCAAGCAATCGCTGTTCTTCTCCGCGACCCTCGCTCCGAACATCGTGGATCTTTCCGGAACGATCCTCCGGGATCCCGCGCGGGTGACGATCACACCCGAAGCCACGACCGCCGAGCGCATCGAGCATCAGGTCTGCTTCGTTTCCAAGGACAACAAACGTCCGTTGCTCGAGCAATTGCTCCGCGGACAATCGCAG
>DATLIO010000535.1:0-4450 GCA_035539355.1 Luteolibacter sp. | reverse complement strand
CATCCACGCTCTCGCCGAAGAACGCTGGGGTTTCCGCTCCGCGAAAAACTGGGCGAAATCCGACGAACTGCGCGACGAACTCGCCAACGCCGGCTGGCTGGTCAAGGACGGCAAGGACGGCTACACGCTCCTGCCGAAATGAAAGAAGCCGGACCTTCGCAGGGTCCGGCTTTTGAAATCACCTATCTTTATTGCCCCGGAGCAGGCGGAGCGCTGTCACCCGCGGGCGGCAATGTCGGCGCGGGAATCGCCGGAGCCGGAGGAGCGATCGGTGCCGGTGGTGGCGGCGCGACCGGTGTTGGAAGCGCAGGAGTTTCGGCATCGTCCCCGGCTGCCGGAGGAGCCGCCACTTTGCCTTCGCGCTTCGCCTGGATGTGATCGATCAACGAGCCTCCGGTTTCCTTTTCATGGCGGACCATTACCCCCGCCGCGAAAGCCAGCAGTGCGAAAATGATCAGCAGGAAGGTCATCATGAATCCGCCGCCGCTTTCCTGTTCCACCCGGATCACCTGGCGCTTCGGCACCGGCCGTGGTTGGACCGCCTGCCCGAGAGGCTGGGTGGATACCGGCACATCCGGCAACGGGATGACCGGCTGCGCTGACGGCCCTTCGGCGGCCAGCATGTCCTGCTCCTCGTCCGTCAGGGAAAAATCAAAGGCCACATCACCCATCTGCACGGTGGCGCCATGATAAAGCGGAACCACCAACTGGCGGATCCCGTCCAGTTTCAAACCGTTCGTCGAGCCGATGTCATGAAGCTCGTAGCCCCCGTAGACGCGGCGCATTTCCGCGTGGTTCGTCGAGACCGAACCGCTGTCGATGACGATGTCATTGTCGCCCCCCCGTCCAAGCCGGACGACTTCCCGGTCCAGTTGGAAACGATAGGGTTGCGAGTTGCTCTCGGGGACGGTGATCGTGACTCTGGGCATTTTTTGTAAAACGTGATGTTGGCAAGCGTTCTAACGTGTTTTTGACGAGGAATGCACGGGAAATTTCAGCACTCCCGGTGCGTCCCCCCGATCGCCTGCCAGCCAGCCGGCCACTGATCCGCGCCCAAGCTCGGCACGGAAACGTCACATGACGGTTTCGCCCCCATTCATCGGTCGCAACAGACCGTCGGATTTTCGCAATCAATCGCCATACCCGGGAAGAAGCCTTTGCGGGTGTTCCACCGGGCAGAACCAAAGCCTCCCTGAACGCACTCATGAAACATCCGATTCTACTCACCGCTGTCTCGGCCTGCCTGGCAGCGGCTTCCTCCGCCACCGTCCTGACCGGTGTCACCGCCGACAACCAGCTCGTCTCGTTCGATTCCGCAACCCCCGGCACCTTCCTCTCGTCGGTGCCGATCAGCGGGCTCGCCGATCCGTTCGCATCGATCGTCAACCTCGCCTATCACGCTGGAGACGGAAATTTCTACGGCCTCGATACCAACGCGAACTTCTACCGGATCAGCAGCAACGGCACGGGCACACTGCTCAACAACACCTTCGCACCGAACGGTTATTCCGGCGGCCTCGCCTATGACACCTTCACGGGAAACCTCGTCTTCGGCAGCATCAACGCCGAGCACTTCACGCTGACCACCGCTGGCACCGCCACCGCGAATCCGGATTTCGTCTACGGCACCGGTGATCCGCACGTCGCCGATTCCCCGTCGGTCTTCGCCATCGGTCTCGATCCGATCACCGGCGAGGCCTTCTTCCTCGACAACGCCACCGGCACGCTTTCCCAGAGCTTCGATCCCGGCCTCTCCGAACTCTTCACCATCGGCAGCCTCGGTGTCGGCGTCACTTCCTTCGGTGCCCTGACCGTCGATGAGGATGGCAACCTCTTCGCCTCGCTTTCGACCGACGCGCTCAGCTCGTCGCTCTACAGCATCGATAAGACCACCGGCGCCGCGACGCTGATCGGCGGTTTCAACAACGGCGTTTCCGCTCTCGCCGCCATTCCGGAACCGTCCGCCGCCCTGCTCGGTGGCCTTGGTGCGCTCGCCCTTCTCCGCCGCCGCCGCGCTTGATTTCCCATCCATCTCCATAAAACCATGAAACATACCTCCTACATCCTCGCCGGTCTCGCGCTGGCATCCACCGTCCACGCCCAAGGGGTCAAAACCACCGAAGCGTCCTATCTCAACGGAACCCCGTCCGCGGATTTCAACTTCGAACCGATCATCACCGTCGGCGACCGCGTCTCCGTCACTCCGGGAACCGGTCCTGTCGGCGCCACCGATTTCGCGTTCTGCGGCATCCCCGATGCGATGGGCATCTACAAGGACAAGGTCTCGAACCAGAACATCCTCTTCGTCGCCCACGAAATTTCCGACACCGGCCTCAGCCGTCCGTTCGCGGCCGCGACCCGCTACAAGGGCGCATGGGTTTCCCGCTTCGTCCTCGGAAATGACGGCGGCGTGATCAGCGGCGGCCCCGCCCACCAGAACCTCTATCTGGAAAACACGCTCACCGCGAACCGTCCGCCACAGGAAGGTGACGCCGCCGCCTTCACCCGCTTCTGCTCCGGTTCCTTCGCCGGCACCGAGCACGGCATGGACCGCCCGATGTTCCTCACCAACGAGGAATCCTCGTCCGGCATGTACAACTCGCAGGGTCCGCAGACCGTCCTCGTCGCCGATGGTGCGATGCACACCGTTCCGGATCTCGGCCGCGTCGTGCGTGAAACCACGATCGTCCAGCCCCGCCGCGATTCACTCACGGTCGTCGTTTCGACCGAAGACGGTCCCGTTTCACCGAACACCGCCGTTTCCTACGTCTACATGTATGTCGGCACCAAGCAGCGCCGCGGCACGACCGTCCTCGACAAAAACGGCTTCACCGATGGCAAGGTCTACGTGATGGCCGGCGTGAACGCCCACCACAACGAAGGCACCTTCTCCACCGGCAGCACGCCGATCAAGTGGGTGGAAATCCCGAACGCCGCCACGCTCACCGCCGGCCAGCTTTCGACCGCCGCCGACAATCTCGGTGGCTTCGGATTCATCCGCGTGGAGGACGCCGAGTTCGATCCCGTCCAACCGACCCGCAGCATGTTCTTCACCACGACCGGTGGCAGCGGACCGAACCCGCTCGGACGTCTGTATGAAGTCACCTTCAACCCGACGAACCCGACCGCCAACGGCACGCTCAACGTCGTTTACAATGCGGCGAACGTGATCACCCCGGGCGGCACCTACAACGGCACCCCCGGCAAACTGGTCGCCGCCAACGGCATCACCGGATCCGTCGGCGGCTATACCGGCGGCGTGATCGCCAACGGCGTCGACTCACCCGTCAGCATGGACAACCTCGCCGTCTCGAAGGACTTCATCGTCGTCTGCGAAGACCGCAACTCTCCAGCCGACGCCGTGTTCAGCCGCTACTCCCGCAACGGAGGATGCTGGACCTTCGACCGCAACAACGGCTACGCCGCGAAGCTGCAGTCGACCTTCAACTACGCCTACACGCAATCCCGCGACCAAGGCGTGGCTCCAACCTACAGCACGCCGAACACCGCCGGTCTCTGGGAAACCTCGGGCGTCATCAGCTCCGATGCGATCTTCGGACCCGGCACGTTCGTGATCAACGTCCAGGGCCACCTTCAGACCAACCCTGCCGCCATGCGCGCCAACGCTCCTGACGGCAGCGGTGGCGTCCTCACCAAAGCCCAGGCGGTCGCCGCTTACGCGGAAGACGGCCAGGTCCTGATCATGCGTCCGAAAAACTGATTTCCGGCTGCCAACGACACGAACCGGCCGGGAGTGCTCTCCCGGCCGGTTTCCCTGTTTTCCATCCCATGCGCCGCATCGCTCCACTGCCAACGTTTCTTCTGCTCGAAGCCGTCACGCTCACGGCATTCGCAATCCTTCACCGACAATACTGGCTGCTGCCTGCTGCGGGCGTTCTCTTTCTGCTCGCAACGCTGCACGTCGAACGAGTGGCATGGATCGGCTTGTCAGCGTCAGTCGCGGCATCGGCTGCATCCGTTTCCCTCGGATCATCAATCTTCCCTGCGATCCCGGCTTCATTCGCATCGATCCCTCTCGTCGCCGGCATCCTCTGCGCCTTCTTCGGCATCCTTTCCTCACTCGGAGGAAACAAACCCTCTCCCGTTCATGCCGCGCTCGGCCGCTTCGCTGTCATCCTCCATTTCGTTTCCGGCGGCGTGCTACTGGCCGCACCGTACTCGCCGCTGGCATTCGCTCCGGCCATCGCATGGTTCTTCACAGGACTGGGCGTCATTCTCGTCACCGACACTTTCCTCAAGCTCGTTTCCCGACTCTACACCCCGCGAACCCATCGCGGTGAACTCGCCGCCCCCGGTGCCTTTTTCTTCTTCGGCTGGTTCGGCAAAGACCGCCATCACTTCCGCTCCTCCGCTGCATCGGGCGAAGACTCGTTTTCCCTCAAACTCCCCGAAATGTGGATGTGGCCCGCCCTGCGGAGCGGCGCACCGC
>DATLIO010000534.1:0-3698 GCA_035539355.1 Luteolibacter sp. | reverse complement strand
GGTTCAGGGAGCGATACATGGTTTTCTAAATTAGGGAGAGTAAGGGAGATGGAGAGGGATTGCGGGGACAGCGTGGCGGCTGGACGCCACGACCACGGCTCAGAGTTCGTCGTCGTCGACGGTCGTGAGCGCCGATGCTTTCTGGTATTCGGTGACGCGGCCTTCGAAGAAGTTGGTCTCCTTCTTGATGTCCATCATCTCGGCGAGCCACGGGAACGGGTTCGAGACGCTGGCGTTGAGCGGGCTGAGGCCGCAGGAGATGAGGCGGCGGTCGGCGATGTAGTCGATGTAGCTTTCGAAATCGGCGCTGTTCAGGCCGAGGCCGGCGACGGGGAGGCAATCGCGGATGAATTGTTTCTCGAGGCGGATGCCCTCGGCCATCGTGTTGCGGAGGTCGTCGCGGAAATCCTCGGTCCAGACGTCCGGGTTTTCATCGATGAGATCCATGAGGAGGTTGCGGAAGACCTCGATGTGGTTCGACTCGTCGCGCAGGGTGTAGCGGAACATCTGGCCGATGCCCGGGAACTTGTTCTGGCGGTAGAGGCTGAGGATCATGCCGAAGAGTCCGTAGAACTGGGTGCCTTCCATGACCTGGCCGAAGAGGAAGATGTTTTTCGCGAGGGCCTGCTTGTTCTCGGTGACGGTGAGGTCGATGTCGCGGCGGAGGGCGCGGCTGTTCGAGCAGACGAAGTTGTTCTTCGCGGTGATGGACGGGACGTCGTCGAACATCGCCTCGCACTCGTGGGGATTCAACCCGAGGGAGGAAAGCATGTAGACGAGGCTGTCGGCGTGGATGTTCTCCTCGTGGGCGTGGCGGCCGAGGACGAGTTTCAGCTCGGGCGCGGTGACGACCTCGCGGACGACGTGGAGGACGTTGTCACCGACGATGCCTTCGGCGGCGGAAAAATACCCGATGCCCATTTTGATGATCCACCGCTCGACATCGGAGATGTCATCCGAGCGCCACTGCTCGACATCCTTCTGCATGGTGATGTCCTCCGGCTCCCAGTGGTTGTTCTTCATCGTCTTGTACAGGTCGTACGCCCACTGGTATTTCAGCGGGAGGATGTTGAAGAACATGGTCTCCTTCCCGTTGATGACCCGCTTCGCGGCGAAAGCGGCTTCGGCTTTCTCGCGGTCGAGGATGAAGGTCTTGTTTCCGAAGGAGACGGTGGTGGTAGAGGACATTTGACGGAGCTGAAAACAGGGTGAAGCTTGTTGGTTTGCCGGTCGTGGCGGGCAGGACGCAGCGTGGGGGATATTGATAGCAGACGGGGTGCCGGGTCAATCCGATTCAGGGTCGGCAATTGCTCATGTGGTATTAACAAATTATTCACAATACTACATATGGTAGACACGCGATGCGTTTACTTCGTCAACATGCCCCTATTTTCTAGCCGCCACGGACGTTCCACGGTGCCCGTGGCGCAAGCCCTTGGGGTCACAAAAATTTTCAAACACCGGTCACGAAAAACCGCGGTTCAAAATTTCAAAAAGACCCTGAACGGTCGTTTCAAAAATCCGGGATGATGCGGCATCCAAATCGACGGATGCTCATTCTGAACGATTAAAAATTTAAATTAACCCCGAAAAACCGCAAGTTGCACGGGCTTTTACCGATGAAGTTTGGCACTTGGCGGGCGCGCGGTCCGGGTTACGATCCTGCCATGAAGAATCGCCTGCTGATCGATCTGGGCAATCTTCCGGAAGAGGGAAAAGCCTTCTCCGGGGAGCTGTCGCCGGAAATTTATGACCTCCCTGAAGAGGATGCGAAACCGACCGGCCCGCTGGTTTACGATCTGTGGGCCCAGCGTTTCGGCGGGGAATTGCTTCTGACGGGGTCGATTTCCTCACCTTTTGAATTCACCTGCGTCGTGACGCTGAAACCGTTCGTCCAGACCATCCATCTGGAGAACGCCGCGATCTCACATGAGATTGTGAATGAAGGAGAAGTGGACGCGACCGATGCCCTCAGGGAGGAGATCCTGATCAATTTCCCGGTCGATCCGAGGATCGATGAAGGGGATGATCCGGAACCGGCGGTGATCGATTCCAAATATTTAGCAGTAGACAAGCCCGGGGAAGATGGCTTACCCACTCCGCCCCGCGCCGAGAGCGACGACCGATGGTCTGCTCTCGATTCTCTCAAGGACCTCAAGGACCAACCTTAATCAGAACACGACCATGGCCGTACCAAAGCGCCGCCAATCCAAAAGCCGTCAGAAAATGCGCCAAGGCGCAAAACGCTGGAAGGCTCCGATCTTCAAGAGCTGCCCGGAATGCGGCAGCCGCATTCCATCCCACATCGCCTGCCCTTCCTGCGGTAACTACCGCGGTCGCCAGGTGCTTGAGGTGGAGGCGCTCTGAAGCACTCAACTCTGAGTTAATTTCGATTACCGCGCCGGGAGGCTTCCCTGCGCGGTGATTTTTCGTATGCTTCTCCCGGCTACGGCCCCCTTTTGAAGAACTCTTTATGAAAGTCGCACTGGACGCCATGGGCGGTGACCGTGCTCCCGCCGTGAACATCGGAGGAGCCAAGGACGCACTCGCCGCTTATCCGAAACTCACGCACCTCTATCTCGTCGGCGACGAAAAGATCCTGCGCGAGGAGGCCGCCAAACAAGGCCTGAACCTGAACGACAAACGGATTTCCGTGGTGCACGCCCCCGAGGTCATCGGCATGTCCGAACCGGGTGCGAAGACGGTGCGCAAGAAGAAGCAGTCCTCCATCAGCATCGCGATGGACCTGGTGAAGGAAGGCAAAGCCGACGCTTTCGTTTCCGCCGGCAACACCGGCGGCGCCGTCGCCGCCGCGACCCTCAAGCTCCGCACGCTGAAAGGCGTCGACCGCGCGGGCATCGCCTCCGCCATCCCGAACGAGCACGGCCTCTGCCACATCCTCGACGCCGGCGCGAACCCGGATTCCAAGCCGGAGCACCTGATCGCCTACGCCGTCATGGGCACCGCTTTCTGCAAGCACGTCCTCGGCGTGAAGAGCCCGAAGATCGGCCTCATGTCGAACGGCGAGGAAGATGAGAAAGGCACGGCGTTCACGAAGGAGACCTTCAAGCGCCTCAAGGACGTGCCGGGCATCGATTTCATCGGCAACGTGGAAGGCCACGATCTTTTCGAAACCCAGCTCGACGTCGTCCTCTGCGACGGATTCGTCGGCAACGTCGTCCTCAAGAGCGTCGAAGCGACCGCGAAGGCCGTTTCCAAATGGCTGAAAGCGGAGATCAAAGGCAACCCGCTGCGGATCGCCGGTGCGGTGCTGGCGAACGGTGCTTTCAAGGCCCTGAAGGAAAAGAGCAGCTATGAAACCTACGGCGGCAGCCCGCTTCTGGGCGTGAACGGCGTGGTGATCATCGCCCATGGCTCGTCCTCGGCCCTCGCCGTGAAAAACGCGATCCGCGTCGGTGTCGAAACCGCCGAGCACAAGATCAACGCGAAGATCGAGGAAGCGATGGCGAAGATCGGCCCGTCGACGACGGACGTGATTCCGGCGATGGAGGTCTGAAGTGTAGCGGCGGTCTATGACCGTCGCTGGTACACCGGCCGGAAAAATCCAAATCCAACGGCAAGGGCCGTTAGACTTCGATGGCGGGAACCGAATCGATCTGAGGCCCGAGCTTCGCCATGGCCTCCTCGATCTTGGCGTTGATCTTGTGCTCGGCGGTTTCCACGCCGACGCGGATCGC
>DATLIO010000533.1:0-1908 GCA_035539355.1 Luteolibacter sp. | reverse complement strand
GTTCACGGCAGTGGCCGATGAGGCGGATATTCTTCGGTGGATTCTCCGGATCACGGAGGACGATCTCAGCGGCGGGCACCGAACCCGTCTCGGCGTGGGTGTGGGCGTAGACTCGGCTCTCCTTCACGTCCGGATGCGTGTTGAGCACCGCTTCGATCTCTTCGGGAAAGCATTTCAACCCCGCGACGTTGATCACGGATTTGAGCCTTCCCGCGATGGTCAGGCAGCCGTCGTCATCGAAGAACCCGAGATCGCCCGTGGCGAGCCAACCATCCTCCAGCACCTGGTCCCGCGGTTGCCACGGATCGAGATACGCGTCGAAGAATCCCGGCCCCCGGAGCAGGATCTCACCGACACCGTTTTCATCGGCTTCGCGGATGCGCACTTCGAAATCCGGTTGCGGTCGTCCGACCGACGTCGGCTTTTCGGAAGCGTGGCTGACATTGAGCAGCGGCAGGCCTCCTTCGATGATGCCCATGCCCTGCGTCAGCGGCAGGCCATAGCGGGACAGCCATTTTTCCGCAACCGGCAATGGCAGCGCGGCGGCGGTGGAAACGGCCAGCCGCAGATCCGGCAACGGACGGGCATCCGCGGTCGCGCCGAGCAGGCTGTAGTGGAACGGAGCCGCATAGAGCACCGTCGCGCGGGATTGCACGAGCTCGTGGAGAAGGTCTTCCCCGAGATGCGATTTCGCGAGGACCGTCGTCGCTCCATGCATGAGATAGAGCACGATCGAAACGGCGAAATGATGGGCCATCGGGAGGATCCACAGCACCCTGTCCGCAGGCCCGATCTGCAGGCCCTTGTTGCAGGCGGTGACCCGCGCGAACAACGTCTCGTGGGAAAGGACGACACCTTTGCTGCGCCCCGTGGTGCCGGAACTGAAACGGATCAACGCGGGATTCAGCGCCGCCAGCATCGCTTCGTCGAACGGAGCCTGATGGGCGAAGTTCCCATGCAATGTGGCCCCATCCGGCAATGCTTCCTTTTCACCGTTTTCATCGTTCCACGGTTGTCCGGGTGTCGAGATCAGGCAATGCACCGCGGTCGTTGCGACCAGCTTCGCCCGCTCGGGCATCGCCAGCTCACCGGGCACCGGAACCAGCGTTCCTCCGGCCCGCAGCACCGCCAGCGACCAGACGATGTGATCGATGCCATTCGGAATGCTGATCGCCACACGCGGCCGCACGGGGAAAAGGGGCGAAGCCGCCAACGCGGACGCGGCGGATTCCATCCGGACCTTCAGTTCACCGAAGGAAACCGAGGTTTCCCCTTCGACCAACGCCACCGCCGGAGGATCGGCGCGGCGGAAAATTTCATCTACGATATTCATGGTAGATCACCGGTGAGGATCCGGATGAATGCGGAGCAGAGGGTGCCGGCTTCCTCGCCGGTGAGGACACCTTCACGCCAGGAAGTGGTCACGGTCATCCGGCCGTTGCATTCACCGACGAACACGCCGGTGCCGGGAGGCGCGTAGAAGCCCGGGACGTGCCAGGCGTTCGAAATGGAGGCACCGGCGAACCTCGCGAGCCCCGCCGAGAAAACCCCCGTGTGGCTGTGATGGAACGAGGTCGTCTGCCCTTTCATCTGCAGATCGAGGAACTTCGCATAGACCGGACTGGGGAGGATCATCATCCAGCGCTGCATTTCCGCGAAGGAGTCGGCCAGTTTCGCACGCATCATCTCCTGTTGGCGGCGGAGGAGCGCGGCCGTCAGGGATTCGACGGATTCCGCCTCCGCCCGGGTGGTGTGCAGGAACATCACCGAAACATTGTTGCGGAAGATGGGACCGGGTTTGCCACGGGGCCTTTCCTGAAGCGGCAACGCCACGACATCCTGCTCCGGCGGCCCGCCGCGGAATGCCTTCCAAACCGCGTGGTGGGCGAGGGTCGCACAGGCGAGATA
>DATLIO010000532.1:0-4174 GCA_035539355.1 Luteolibacter sp. | reverse complement strand
CATCCACGGCAATGGGCCCTCGGCCAGGCCCTGAGCGACGCCGCGATGACCTACGAACGGGCGTACGCCCAGCGGGTGCCTTTCGAAGTCCTCGCTCCAGCCGCCGGCAGCCCCAATGTTTCTCCGTGGCCGGTCTATCCGCTCACCACGACATCGACGGTCTCGCTGGGACGCTTGCCGGGGGGGAGGGAGGTCACCGGCACCGTCATCCGTTCCCGGACCGCCGATCCGTTGAATTATACGACCGATGGCGGTACCGGAACCGTCGCCACCAATCCGGCCGGAGTGAAGACCTGGCGGCTGCAAAGCGTGCTCAGCTACCGGATCGGGGATCGTGAGTATCTGAAATCCCGAACCGTGATCCGCACCCAATGAGAACGGCCCGGCGCAGAATACGGCGCGGCATGACCATCGTCGAACTGGCGCTGGCGATGTCGCTGGGAGTCGCGATCGCGGCGGTGCTGATGATTCTCGTCAACCAGCAGCTCACGTTCATCCGGATTTTCAACGTGCAGTCGTTCCTGATGGAGGAAGCGCCGCTGGTCAGCATGCATGTCGGCCGGATCGCCGGAAAGGCGGACCGCTTCCGCCTTCATGCGTCGGTGGCGGACGCGCTCGCCGGGCGCAATCCGAGGCTGGGGAGCTCACCGGTGCTGTTCATGACCTTCCAGCAGCCGGACGGCACCAGCCGCTCGTCGATCCTTTCCTTCGAAACCGTCAACAACGTAAGGCAGCTCAACTATTACCTGGTGCCCGCGGGGGCCAGCCCGACTTTGGGAACCCCCCAATGGTCCGTCACCCGGAAGGCGCGGGATGTCAGATTCTCGGTCGTGGAAGGTGTGCTGCGCATCACTCTCGAAGGAATCAACGGCGAAGAGATCACGTATTCAGGAACCATGCAGCTATGAGACTTCCACGCAAACGCACCGGCCGGTCCGGTTTCGTCTCCTACACCCTGGTGCTTACCACCGGGGCGATGCTGACGATGCTGACGATCTTCGCCTACAAGCGGGCGATGCTTTCCCAGCGGGTCCAGACCTCCGTGCAGCTCCGCATGGACTACAGCGAAAAAGAGGACTCGGTTCTCCGGGGCATCGTCGCCATCGCGCCGAACCGTGCCATGCGGGCGATGCAGAACAGCTCGGCGGCCGCGGGCACCAACCGCGACTCGCTCCGCTGGCAGAATATTTTCAGCGAAGCCCTCACCCAGGCGAACGCTGCGACATCGATCAGTTCCGCGATGAAGACCACGATCGGGAAAACCACCGCCCTCTCCGCCAACGTGGGCGATGGCGCCCTCGCGACGACGAACCTGATTTTCACCAACGTCCACAGCGCGGCGAACACGGTCTACGTCACACCGGGGGTCAACCGGGATCTCGGAACGGGCTATCCGCCGGCCCTTTCGTCCGCCGTGTCCTCGGTCACCACGAACGACCTGACCTATCCCATCATTTCCACGGACAAGGAGTACGGTTCCTACGCGAGCGGAAAGGTCGGGCTTCCGGTTTCCACCTACAACAAGTTCAACCTGCTGCGTTATCCGAACATCAACTTCGGGTATGCCAAACCCGGTGAGATGTTCGTCGCCAAACGGAACTGGTGGGCGTTCTCCTTGGATCTGGCGGACCATGACGATCATCTGACTTCCGTTCAGAGCGTCGTCCCTTTGTCACGCCGCCAGATGGTGTTCTCGATCTACGAAGTGCCTTCGCAGCTCGCGATTTCCGCCGCATCGTTCATGTCGCTGGGCCGCCACGGGGATACGGGTTCCTCGCTGTGGCAGAACGTCACCATCCAGGGCAACATCTTCGCCGGAAAGGCGAAGCTCGAGGACAACGCCAGTCTCGAAACCTTGGCGAGCCGGCGCGAAGTGAGCGTCGGCAGCGGTTCGAAGATCGGCGGCCAGTCATTCGTCGGCAGCCCGTTCGCGCAGGGCGCGCGCGAGCAGTATGAAGTCAACAACGCGGGGTATTTCCCCGTTTCCCTGCCGTCGGAAGCCGGACGCGCGGCGTTCCTCCCGATCAGCAGGGGAGGCGATTTCTTCGACCGTTATTCGGACAACAACTACACCGCGGAATCCAACACGCTCTCCAATACGACGTGGAACGAATACAGCTCCGGGGCGATGCAGTGCGCCATGCGGCTCGATGTGAAGAAAGGGACGAGTGCCAGCAACTCGACGATCACGAAGGTGCAGTTCGAGTACAAGAGAAACAATGTCCGGGTGACCTATGATCCGGACGGTTCCTTCGTGCCGTCGAACTCCCTTCCGCCGGGCTTCGTGAAAGTGTGCGATGAGAACCAGAGCTACACTTTCAGCACCTTCGTGGATGTCGCGTATGGCGCTCCGGGCGGATTCTATTTCAAGAACAACGTCTCAGGCACGATTCCGTTCAACAACACCACCTTCGGCGATCCGCTCGTAGGCACCCTCAAGGCGGGATACTACCGGCAGCGGCTCAGCCTGCCATGGACGATTTCGTCAGGTCCGGGAGGCAAGAGCTGCATCTTCCTCTATCCCGAACGCCTTCCGAAATTCCTCACCGACCTCGGAGCGGACGGTCCGGACAAGAACCACTCGATCTGTGTGAACGCCGATTACCGGACGACCGGTAACTTCGTGAAGAAACCGAGGCTCCCCACCAAAGAGAACGGCTGGGCGAGAAGCGAAGTGAACGATTACGGTCTCGTCCTGACCGAGTGTTCGAACCTTTCCGCTTTCACCAAAGGTTTCTCCGTGGTGACCAATTTCCGGCTCTACATCGGCTCGGATTTCAACACCGTCGCCACGACCACGCCGACGAACTATTCGTTGCCCGGGCCGTATTACCCGCCTTGTTCGCTGTTCGCTCCCGAGAAACGTTTCGGCGTGGATGTGAACCCCTACTCGGTGGGCATGAGCGGCCAGATCGGATCGCTTGTCGCCGAGGACAAGGATTCCGCGGTGCGTCCGCTCGACGCCTACGGCATGAACGACGAAATGCTGCCGCCGAGCCAGAATTTCATCAACCTGCGCCCCATCAAGGATCCCGCGGATCTTCCGCCGGTCTGCATGATGAACTGGCTCGTCGTGCTCGAGGAACGCCGCAGGGAGTTCTGGTGAATCAGTCCTGATAGATGATGCGGCCGCAGTTTTCGCACTGCGCCCGCTCGGTGCCGGCCTGGACTTTCACGACGCTGGACGGGATCAATTTCATCTGGCAGCCGCCGCAGCGTCCGCCTTCCAGCATCGGCGCGACCGCGAGTCCGTCCTTCGTCTTCATCAGACGTTCGTAAAGCCCGAGAATCGTTCCGTCGATCGCGGCCGCAAGTGGCGCGCGCTCGGCCCGGACTTCATCGCGGGTCGCCGCCAGTCGCGCATGACGTTCCTTGATCGATGCGAGATCCTCTTCCACCAGACCTTGGGTGCGCTTTTTCGCCGCCTCGGCCGTCGCAAGGATGGCGCGGAGTTTGTCGACTTCCTCCATCGCTTCCAGTTCCTCGGTTTCCAGTCCGTCCAACTCCTTTTCGTAGCGGGTGATTTCGTGCCCGAGCGCCTGGAACTCCTCGTTCTTCCGCGTTTCGAATTGCTGGTTCTTCAGCCGGACGATGGTGGTGCGGCGGGTGGCGGCATCCATCTCGATCTTCTTCACTTTCAGTTCCGCTTCGCGCAGGGCGTCGTGGGCTTTCGTGACGGCGCTCTCGTCGCCGGCCAGTTTGGTTTTCGCGCGGGCTTCTTCCTGAGGAAGTTTGTCCAGGTCTTTGGCGAGAGCCAGCAGACGGCGGTCACGGTCCTGCAGAATCAAAAGCGAGCGGACTTCATCGAGCATGCCCTTGGGTAGCGGCCAAGGTCCGAGGGGGCAAGCCCCGCTTTACCGGATTCACACGGCGGCTTCCGGCCTCCGGCGGAGGCCGTCCCAGGCATACAATCCGATCGCCAGCCAGATCAGCGCGAACGAGATCAACCGCAGCGTCCCCATAGGCTCTCCATAGAGCTTCCAGCCGATCACGAACTGGAGGGTCGGTCCGATGAACTGCAGGATTCCCAGGGTGGTCAGGGAAATGTTCCGGGCCGCATAGCCGAAGCAAAGCAGGGGAGCCGCGGTGGCGATCCCCGTGGCGACGACCAGCAACGCCCTTTCCGGAGTTCCACCGAAAGCTGCCGCCGGCGATGCGGAATGAAACAACAGCC
>DATLIO010000531.1:0-3666 GCA_035539355.1 Luteolibacter sp. | reverse complement strand
ATCTCGGTTGAAGTCGTCGGTTATGGTGGAGGCTCCGCCGATGATGAAGAAGAGAAGGACAAGGAAAAGCAGGAAGAACAGCCCAACCAGTAACGGCTGATCCAACGGTCTATGTCACGACACTGTGACCGTGTTTCCATTTCGCTCCCGGCACCGGCTGATAGCCATGAGGACGATCGACGCGGATTGAACGCGGATACCCCCCGCTGACAAACGTCCCGTTTGGGATGCCGTGCTCCCTAACCATCCATCACATCATGAAGTTAAAACAATCGCTCCTCCTCGCCGCAGGACTGGCCCTGTTCGCCAATCCAGCGAAGGCCGCCTTCACGTTCACCAATGGTGATCTCATCCTCGGATTCCAGGCCACCGGTGGCCAGGGTTCGAACCAAAACGTCTTTTTTAACCTCGGCTCCGGCACGGATCTGCGCGATGGAGGCATCAGCGGAAACATTGGGAACATCAACACCACGATGAGCCTGGTGTTCGGCAACAACTGGTCGGACCGCACCGATCTCCATTTCGGTGTTGTCGGCAATCTCAACTATGCGCCCACCTCCGGCATCGGTTCGGCCAGCCCGGTCGATGGCGATCCTTCCCGCACTTTCTATGTTTCCCGCGCGGCGGATTCAGCGGGCAATTCGGTTCTTTGGACTGGATTCACGACAAATGCCCTTGGTACCGCAGGCAGCTCGCTGCAAGGCATGGAGAGCATGATCCTCGGCCTCAACACCGAAGCCGATGGCACCGCGATTCTCAACCAATCCACCCAACCGACCGCTTGGTCGAACGGCTGGACCACTTTCAACCCGACTCCGGGAAGCAGTTTCAACACGTTCGGCGGCGGCATCCAACAGGCGTTCGGCGCCACCGACAATGCCTACCTCGACATCCAACGGATCCTCGCCACCAACACCGGCGCGGTTCCAACAGGCACCGTTGGAACCGGCTCCGTCGTCGGCACCCTTATCATTGGTGACAACGGCAGCCTCACCATGGTTCCGGAACCCTCCAGCGCCCTGCTCGCAGCTTCGGCCTGCGGACTGATCGCTTTCCGCCGCCGTCGCTCCCACAACGCTTGAAAACCCAACCCACGAATCCCCACCTAGATCCTATGAAACTGAAATCAACGCTCGTCTTCGGCGCCCTGGCCATCGCCGCGTCCCAATTCGCATCCGCCCAAACCGTCGTCAACATCACCGGCGCCACCGCGTTCCGTGAGGCGGCGCACAGCGCCATCATCTCGCTCCTTGGCGGAGATGGAGTCGCCCAGCGCGCCCGCGCGGACATCAATCTCAACGGCGCAACCAGTGCTTCCAACCTCCGCATCTACCGCGGTTTCGTCGGCGGCCAGGAATACATCGTCCGCGCAACCTTCAGCGGCTCCACCCAGGGCATCCTCGACTTGGCCGATCAGAACCAGATTCCATTCCTGAACACCAACACGACGATGACCACCACGGGTAGCGGTGCGCTTACCGGCGCCACCCAGGCGTCCAACACCTCCAACGCCGCCCCGCACCTCTCGTTCTCCGACGTTGAAAAAACGCTGTCGGAGCGTCCTACCGCCTCGCTTGGTGGCGGCCCCGTCGGCGTGGTTCCTTTCATGTTCGTCATGGGCAAAGGCATTGCCGCCGGCAACCGTGCGCTTTACTCGAACATGACCGACCAGATCCACGAAGCACTCTGGTCCACCGGCCAGATCGACGCGTCGCTCCTCACGAACGTCCAGCCCGTTTCGCCGAACACCTCCACCACGACGATCCTCGCCACCGGCCGTAACAACGGTTCGGGCACCCGCGCCACCATCCTTTCGGAAACCGGCTACGGCTCCTTCCGTAACATCGTCCAGTTCGACGCGAACACGACCTCGGGAGAAATCGCCCAGTTCGCCACGAACGGCGGCCATTCCAGCAACAGCGGTGTATCGGGCGTTCTCGGGATCGATCGCTCGATCCTGAAATTCGGCGGCACTCCGGTCGACGCGGTCTTCTGCGGCTACCTCACCATCTCCGATGCCGTGACCGCCACCGGTTATGTCGAAGCCACCGGTGCGTCCAACTCCGCCCTGGCCATCCCGATGACCTACAACGGTGTCCGCTACTCCGTTGAAAACGTCCGCAACGGTTCCTACACCCTCTGGGGCTACCAGCAGCTCTACACGGCCGCTTCGATTCCAGCCGGAGTCACCACCTTCGACACCGCGCTTCGTGCAGCGATCCCCGGCTCGCTGACCGCCGCCACCGGCATCGCGATCCCGACCATGAAGGTCACCCGTTTCGGCGGTGACGGCGGCATCGTCCAGCCGAACCCGGTCGAATGATCAACTGATCAATGTCCTTATCAACCCGGACGCCGGATCTCCGGCGTCCGGGTTCTCCTTTGATGAAGATCTTCCTATCCATTCTGGTGCCGATCGCAATCGGTTGCGCGATCCTGATCCACATTCGCACCGATGGGCAAAGTCATGCATCGAAGGAAAAGCCTTTCTCGATCCATCAATCCGCATCCGAAGTTACAACCTCCTTCCCCCTATCCCAATTCAGCCCGGAACGCCCCGAGACTCCCCCGGCGTCCGGGATGGAATCGGCGTCCGTGAAGTCAGAAGAAACTCCCAAGGAGCGAGAGGAACATCACCCTGGGAAAAGCGGTGCTCCATCACGTTTGACTTTGCGGATTCCAGGCAAGGAGACAACGATTCGCAATCCGATTCCACGTCCGCCCTCAGCACCTCCATCATCTCCCTTTCCTGCGATCTGGATCGAACTGCCTGGCAGCCTTTCACTCGAACCGTCCCAGCAATCCCGGATCCAACAGGACGCGGAAACACTGCTTGAACAGATCAAAGCAGCCGAAGAATCCGATGTTCCGGAAACGACGAAGGCGGAACTGATCAACGCCAGCGATCTCGACTTCCGGAGGAAATACGGAGTCCGGGCGTGGCTGTCGCACCACGCGCAGGCACGCGCGCTTTTCGGCAGCACGAATGGGAAGTAGCGTCTGACAAAAATGACACAGAGCGTCTCTTGTTGCTCCGTTTGATCACATCACTTTAGCGCGGATGAAATCTCTCCGCAGATCCCCTCTCGTTCTCCTCGCATTCCTGATCGGAGCTTCCGGCGTATCCGCCGCCAATTTCACCTTCAACAACGGCGACATCATCCTCGGTTTCCAGGCGTCCGGAGGAGATGGCAGCACCAAGAACGTTTTCTTCAACCTCGGAGCCGGCACCGCTCATCGGGACAATGGCAATCTCGGCAACCTCGGAAACATCTCCGCGTCCCTTTCCGCCGCCTTCGGAAACAACTGGTTCAGCAGGACGGACATCCACTTTGGTGCGATCGGGAACCTGAATTTCGCCCCTAACACCGGCATCGGCTCCATGGGGGCGGTGAATGGGGACCCCTCCCGGACATTTTACGTTTCCCGAGCCGCGGCAACTTCCGGATCGAGTCTTCCTTGGACTGGCTACAACACGAATCCCCTTGGTACCGCTGGCAGCACCCTGGCTGGCATGGAAGCCGCCATCCAGACGCTTGCCGCCGAATCAGACGGAGCCGCAATTCTGGACAAAGACCTGAATGGCACCGCATGGGCGAATGGTTGGTCGACGTATAATCCCGTCCCGGGATCGGCCTTCACGATTTTCAACGGCGGCATCCAGCA
>DATLIO010000530.1:0-5266 GCA_035539355.1 Luteolibacter sp. | reverse complement strand
ATCTATGGGTCTTCAAAGCCGCGCCGGATGCCATCGAAGGAGGAGCCGCACTTCTTGTTTCCACCTTCCAGGTGTTCATCGCCCTTGGCTCGGTGATCGGAGGCCAGGTGGTCGATTCATTCGGAACTTCGGCCGTGATGTGGGGAGCCGGAACGACATCCGCCATCGCCTTGCTGGTGGTCATCGTCTCACGCTCCCAGCGCAAAAGCGAAGCTCCCGAGGAAGTTCTCGGGACCTGCAGCGACGCGATCTGACTCAGAACTCGACGATCTCCCCCAGTTTCGCGACTTCGATCGCTCCGGAATGCTTTTCAACAAGTGCCTGACGTAGTGTTTCCGCCGGAACCGCTTCGCCATGGACCAGCCAGACCCGATGCTTCGGCCCGGTCATGCGGTCGAAATAGTCGAGCAGTTCCGAATGATCCGCGTGACCGGAAAACGAATCGACCGCCTCGATGCGTGCGCGGACCTTGTATCGCCCGCCAAGGATCGGCACTTCCGGAGCGCCGTCGCGGATCCGACGGCCGAGGGTGTTTTCCGCGCAGTAACCGACGAACAGAACCGTCGTCCGATGATCGCCGATGTTGTTTTTCAGGTGATGGAGAATCCGCCCGGCTTCACACATTCCGGAAGCCGCGATGATGATCGCCGCGCCTTTGAGATCGTTGAGCGCCATCGAAGCGGTCACGGAACGGATGAGCGTCAGCTTCTCGAAACCAAATGGATTCTCCCGCTGGAACAACGCTTCATAGACCTCTTCGTTGAACGACTCCGGATGCAGCCGGTAGATTTCCGTAGCGCTCACCGCCAACGGACTGTCGACGAAAACAGGCAGTGCGGGGATCTTCCCTTGCGAAAAAAGATCATGAAGCACGTACAGCACCTCCTGCGTCCGCTCGACCGCGAAAGCCGGAATCAGGATCTTGCCGCCGCTTCTGGCCGCGTCGCGGATGATCTCGCCGAAATGATCGCTCATGCCCGGAGGGGCTTCATGCTCCCGGCCTCCGTAGGTGCTTTCCATCAACAGGAAATCCACATCCTGAACGGCGACAGGATCGCGCAACACATCGCTGCTCCCGCGACCGACATCGCCGGAAAAGAGAAACCGCTTCTTCTTTCCATCGGCACGGTCGTCGATCTCCAGCAAAACCTGCGCGCTGCCAAGGATGTGTCCGGCATCGACAAACGTCAGTGAAACACCATCCGCGATCAACATCGGACGATCGTAGCCGATCGTCACGAACTGCCTCAGGCAGCGTTCCGCATCCTGTTCGCTGTAGAGCGGCGGCACTTCCTCCAGTCCTTCGCGCAAGCGGTGCTTGTTCAACCATTCGATGTCACCCTTTTGAATCCGGGCCGAATCCGCGAGCATGATCTGGCAAAGGTCGCGCGTGGCGCTGGTCGCATAGATATTTCCCGAGAAACCCTTCGCGGTAAGATTCGGCAGGTTGCCGCTGTGATCGATGTGCGCGTGGGAAAGAACGACGCAATCGATGTCCGCCGGCTCAAAGTAAGGAAAACAGCAGTTGATGTCGTAAGCCTCCCTGCGGCTTCCCTGGTAGAGCCCGCAGTCCAGCAGGATGCGCTTGCCGTTCACTTCGAGCAGATGCTGCGAACCGGTGGTGGTGCCCGCGGCACCGCAGAATTTGAGTTTCATGGGCTTCATGAAACATGGCCGCGGAACCTGCTGGCTGCAAGTTCCTAACCGATGGACTTTTCAATCCAGCTCCAATGAGAACACGAGCGAATCCCGTCCGCTTGCCTCGAACTGCTCACGGCGCTTGACCGGCAGATCGACAAGCGTCGCCTGCCGGTAACCGAGACGCTTCGAGAAGAAATCCGCGGCCCGGTTTGTCAACGCGAACACACGCGGGATCCCCTTTTCGCGGGCCATGTCTTCGGCATGTCTCACCAATTCGATGCCATAACCCCGGCCTTCGTGCGCTTGTTTCACATAAAGGCACGCCACCTCGGCGGTCGACTCCTCCTTGTATTCGTGAAGCGCCACGCAACCGACAACGTTGTCATCGATCGTCATGACCCGGAAATCGTTGATCCTCGACTGGATGTCCTCGTAATTGCGCGCGACAAGCTTCGTCCGTCTCACCGAACGGCCGATCATGCCGAGCAGCTCGGGGATGTCTTCCTCACGCAGCGGGCGGATGATCCGGTAGCTGTCGCCGTGAACCATCGTTCCGACGCCTTCGTTGGAGAACAGCTCGTCGACCAGCACCCCTTGGCGGCGGCCGTTCAGGACATGGACACGAGGAATACCCCGGTTGCACGCTTCGGCGGCGGATTTCAACAAAGCCGCTCCCGGTCCATCCGTGTGTTCCGTCAGAGCCAACGCCTCCGAAGCACGGATCGCATGCGCGGGCGCACCATTGATCAGCAACGCTTCCTCAAGCAGCGCGATGATCTTCGCCACCCCGATGCCTTTCGCGAAATCAACGACGGCAGGATCCAGCGGTCCGGTTCCCGAGGCGTCGATGACCACCGACTGGCCGCGGGAAAGGATGTCCATCGCCTCGCGCACCGCTCCCGGATCCGAGATCGGTTTGGAAACCCGCGCGGACATGATCTCGCACTCCAACGTCCAATCGTAGAGGTCCTTGATGTCACCCCCGAGAACGGCGAGCACCAGTTTCACCCCGAGATCTTCCAGGACCGCAAGATCCAACAACGTTTCCGCGATCGCCGGTTCCGGCAGAAGACCGGCCTCGATGAGCACGAGGAAGGTCTTCCCGCGGAACTGGGGAATGTATTGGAGGACTTCGCGGACGTCGCTTTGCTCGGCCATGATCGGATTACATCTTCAGGAAGTTTTCCAGCAACCGCTTGCCATCCTGGGTGAGGATCGACTCGGGGTGGAACTGGACGCCATGCACCGGGTATTCCCTGTGCTTGAGTCCCATGATCTCGCCTTCCTCGGTCCATGCGGTGATTTCCAATGAATCAGGAAGTGTGTCGCGTTTGACGATCAGTGAATGGTAGCGCGTCGCTTCGAACGGACTCGGCATGCCTGCGAAGACGCTTTTCCCTTCGTGGAGGATCGGCGAAGTCTTGCCGTGCATCAGCCGGTCGGCGCGGACGACATCGCCGCCATACACCTGACCGATGGACTGATGGCCGAGACAGACCCCGAGAATCGGCGTCGATTGTCCCATCTCCTTGATCAGATCCAGCGAGATGCCCGCTTCGTTCGGCGTGCACGGTCCGGGTGAAATGCAGATCCGCTCGGGTTTGAGCGCTTTCACTTCATCGACCGTGATGACGTCGTTGCGGAAGATTTTCATCTCCGCGCCGAGTTCGCCGAAATACTGGACGAGGTTGTAGGTGAAGGAATCGTAGTTGTCTAAAATCAGAAGCATTTCCGTATTCTGTTAGATGTCGGAGCCGATGGTTTTGGCCAATGCGATCGCGCGCAGCATGCCCTTCGCCTTGTTCTTGGTTTCCTCGTATTCGTAGGTTGGATCGGAATCCGCGACCACCCCCGCCCCGGCCTGCACGTAGGCTTTCCCATCCTTGAGCAGACAGGTGCGCAGCGTGATGCACGAGTCGTGCGAACCATCGAAACCGAAGTATCCGACGGCTCCCGCGTAGGCGCAGCGTTTGTTCTTCTCCAGCGAATTGATGATCTGCATCGCACGGATCTTCGGCGCGCCGCTGACCGTTCCAGCAGGGAAAGTCGCGCGAAGCACGTCATAGGCGCTGTGCGTGGGATCGAGTTCACCGGTGACATTCGAAACGATGTGCATCACGTGACTGTAACGCTCGACGATCATGAAATCATCGACTTTCACCGCACCGTGTCTGGCGATGCGGCCGACGTCGTTGCGGGCGAGATCGACAAGCATCAGGTGCTCGGCTCTTTCCTTCGGATCCTGCAGAAGTTCCTCGGCAAGGGCATCATCTTCAGCCTGCGTCTTCCCTCTCCAACGCGTTCCCGCGATGGGTCGGATGTCGATGCGGCCGTTGATCGAACGCACGTGCACTTCAGGCGAACTGCCAACGAGGGCGAACTCGCCGAGCTCGAGCACGAACATGTACGGCGACGGATTCACGTAGCGCAGGGCACGATAAAGATCGACCGGCGGCTTGTCGAAATCGGCTTCGAAACGCTGGCTCGGCACGAACTGGAACACGTCACCGGCGGCGATGTATTCCTTACCGTCGCGGACCATCTTTTCGAACTCCTCCTGCGTGGTGTTGCTCCTCGCTTCGGGCAGATCGAAGTCCGTGAGACCGTTCAACGCCGGCACATGGAACGGCCGGTTGAGGATCTCGACGATCGCTTCGATCTTTCCGCGCGCGGCGGCATAAGCCTCCTCCGCTTTCTCCGGCGAATCGATGATCGCATTCGCGATGATCTGCAGACGGCGCAAACGGTGATCGAACACCACAAGGGTGTCCGCCAGCAGGAAGATGGCATCGGGAATGCCCAGCGGATCCACAGGCGGCTCGCCGATCGTCGGTTCGAACTGCCTGACGGCGTCGTAGGAAAGATAGCCGACCATCCCGCCGGTGAACGGCGGCAGCGAGCCGTGTGTCACGGGATGATAAGGAGCCATTTCACGCTCCAGGGCGGCGAGCACGTCGTCGGGAGCCGTGAACGAGCGGGTTTTCGACCCCTCGCGGATCGTGACCTCTTTGCCCCTGGCTTCGAAAACCATGCGCGGGCCGCTGCCCAGAATCGACCATCGGCCGCCTTTCTCGGTGCTTTCGGCACTTTCGAGAAGAAAGGAATGACGGCTATCCCGCAACTTCAGGTATGCGGACAACGGGGTCTCAAAATCAGCGGCGAGCTGGGTGTAAACGGGCACAACATTGCCCTTCTCCGCCAGCCCGGCGAAGATTTCCAACGACGGTTCGACCGGAATGGAACTCACAAGGCGGGAACCCTTGTCCAGACCCGGCATTTCGGCAAGTCCGGACCCACGGACATGAAAAAACGGCGACCCCGTCTCCGGAGCCGCCGTTGTGAAATTTCCGGGCGAATTACTTCGCGAGGACCTTCAGCTTGTTGATGCCGAAGACCGCGTCATCACCCAGCTCCTCTTCGATGCGGAGGAGTTGGTTGTATTTTGCGGTCCGGTCGGAGCGGCTCATGGAGCCGGTCTTGATCTGTCCGCAGTTGGTGGCGACGGCAAGGTCGGCGATCGTGCTGTCCTCGGTCTCACCGGAGCGGTGGCTGAGAACGGCGGTGTAGGCGTTTTCCTTGGCGAGTTCGACGGCGTCGAGGGTCTCGGTGAGCGAACCGATCTGGT
>DATLIO010000529.1:0-2208 GCA_035539355.1 Luteolibacter sp. | reverse complement strand
CCTCGGCATCGGTCGGCCACTTTTCAACGGCGGCCCGGAGAGCCCTGTAATCGTTGTCTTCCGGCACGATGTCACCGGATCCATCGAGATGAAGGAATGGCCGGTAAAGCGGATCGCCCAGAACGATCCCCTGCCACGAAGCGACGGGTATCGCCATCCAGCATGCCTCGACCCAACTGTGTCCCGCGAGCAGGCGGTTGTGCAGGATGTCGAAAAAGTGGGTCAATCCGAGATACGGTTCATAGACGTTGCCGATGGTGACCGCGGCGCCTTTTTCCAGGAGACCGGCACTCCAGTTCGCCGCCGGATTGGAAAGCTGTTCCGCGCTGAACGAATGCAGATGCATCGCCACGGCACCTTTGCGGAAGTGGAATGACGGATTCAGGAAAGGACCGCTGATGTTCCAGTCATACCAGCCGTAATACAACGACGCATCGGTCATCGGATAGTTCATCGGCAGCGTGTCGCTGAAACGATCCACGACGGTCGGAATGCCCGTGTTGCGGTTCGCGGTGACGATCGCGGAGAGCCATTGGTCGCCTTGGGGATATTTGTTGGCGATATCGACGTAAGCCCTGCCCCACAGGCCGGTTTTCTCAGCCTCCTTCGGCTCCTTGATCATTCGCTCGCAGGTCGCGACAGAGGCGGCGTCGATGCGTGCGGTGAGGATCAGGAAAGGAAAGCGGACCTCAGAAAACGGTTTGTCGCTTTGGAAATAGACGTTCTTCAAAACCCCTTCCGCCGGCACTCCTTCGACACCGAACATCGCGAGTTCGGAATCCACCGACGCTTCATTCCGCCCGGCGATCGGATCCCCCGCGGGTATCTTGGCATTCTCCGGCAAAGGAGCGGGCTGGATCCGCAATGGAACGCCACGCATCAGCACCATCACCCGGATGTCATTGCTGGTCGGCAAAAGCACCCCCACCGGATCTTTCGCGCGGCTCCACCATCCGTGGCGGTCGAACTCCTGCCGCAGCGGGTTCTGGATCTTGGCAATGTAGTCGGCCCGTGAAATGTCAGACGTCACCGGCAGTTCCAAGCCGACCAGATTGCCTGCCGGAACTCCACGCTCGGCGGCATACAGCTCCGCGAGTTTTTTCGACTCCGCGACCGCGCTGTTGTAAACGACAGCGACCGATTCCGGGTTGATGCCTTTCGTCGCCGCAAGAGCCGCCCCTGAAATACAGAAACAGAGCAGCGCCGCCTTCATGAACATGGCCGGATCATGACTTTTCCGACCTGCCTTGCAAGGCCCCGGAGCGGCTGGCCGCGATTTCGTCCGGAGCACGCCGGCGGTAAACGGTCAATGCAGCACCAGCCCATCCCAGGCGATCCGGACATGTCCGGGAAGCCGTCCGCTCAACTCCGCGTGGTCGTTTTCGTGCCCCAGATGCGTCAGCCACAATTCCTTCGCCCGGGTTTCCTCACCCAGCCTGAGCGCCTCGCCCAATGAATAATGGGTCGGATGAGTTCCCGGCCGCAGGGCATCGACGATGAGAACGTCCACTTCCGAAAGCAGCTCCATCGTGGCTTCGGGAATCCGTTTCACATCCGGAATATAAGCGGTCCGCTTCGCCTTCGGATACTCGAACAGATAACCGATCGTATCCACCGATCCGTGTTCGACCGGCAACGGAGTGACGATCAGATCACCGTAATGAAACGGACCATCGATGATCCTCGCGGCGGGTTTCACATAACCCGGGTATTTGTTTTCCTCGGAAAACGCCCAGCCGAACATCCGCTTCAGATCGGCCATGCAGGGAGCCGTCGCATGCAGCGGCAGCGGCTCCGTGCGATGCCAGCAGAATGCCCGCAGATCATCGAATCCAACGATGTGATCCATGTGCGGATGCGTGTAGAGCACCGCGTCCACCACCGACATGTTTTCCCGCAACGCCTGCATCCGCAGATCCGGTCCGGAGTCGACCAACAAAGAAAACTCGCCCGCTTTCACCCAGACCGATGCCCGGGACCGCTTGTTGCGCGGATCCTCCGAACGACAGACCACGCATCCGCAGCCAATCACCGGCACCCCGACCGAGGTCCCGGTTCCCAGAAAAGTCAGCGAAAAGCCAGCCATCGGCCCGAAGTTCTCAGAGCGCACCACGATCTTCCATCCCAATCACCCTCGCAGGCTTGAAAAATCCCCCGCGACCATCTCATGATCAATCCGCCCGGCCCATGCTCACCCTTCTCAAGATC
>DATLIO010000528.1:0-2159 GCA_035539355.1 Luteolibacter sp. | reverse complement strand
GGCCGTATCGATTCGGTCTTCGCGGAAGGGTGTAATGAGCGCGGTGTAGGTGCCTCGGAAAGTCATGGCGCGCGGAGAATGAACATCCCGCGCCGCTCTTCAACCCCTGATGGCGGGATTTCTGACGAAATCGAAACTTCGCGGGAGCTGCCTTCAGATCTCGATGTCGCCTTCAAACACGAAATCCGCCGGTCCGGTAAGGGTGACGTTCGTGAAAGTGGTCTCTCCGGTTTTCTCGAAGCCGATCTCCAAGGTGTCACCACCCTTCACATCCACCTTGATTGGCGACGGAGCACCATCGAGCAGGTGGTGCATCAGCGCGCAGGCGACCATGCCGGTGCCGCAAGCCAGGGTCTCGTCTTCCACGCCGCGCTCATAGGTGCGGATGGCGATGTGACCGGGAGCGAGGACGGTGGCGAAATTCGCGTTGGTTCCAGCCGGGGCGAAACCCTTGTTGTAACGGATCGCCGCGCCATGGCGGACGACTTCAGTCCCCGGCAGGTCGGCGACAAACACCACGACGTGCGGGACGCCGGTATTGATGAAGCGGAGGGTGCCGTCGAGGCCCGGAATGACCACACCCGTGTCGAGATTGAGGTCCTTCGGTTCCGACATGGCGATGCGGATGTCGTCCTCCACCAATTCCGCGGCGAGCTTGCCGGCAATCGTTTCGAAGGTGACGCGGTCCGGCGTCTCGTCCATCAGAGCCGCGGTGAAGCGCCCGAAACAACGCGCGCCATTGCCGCACATTTCGGCTTCGCCGCCGTCGGCATTATAATAGCGGAACTTGAAATCGGCACCGTTCTCCGCGGGCTCGACCGCCAGCAGGCCGTCGGCTCCCACGCCGCGGTGGCGGTCGCAGAGGTGCTCGATCTGGTCCTTGGTGAGGGAGAGGGAAAGGTCGCGGTTATCGACGACAACGAAGTCATTGCCGGCACCGTTCATCTTGTAGAAATGGAGGAGCATGGGAGATCTGAATCTGAAATTTGAAATCTGAAATCGCGGATTTGGAGTCCGTTAGACGGCCTTGGTCGCGGCGATCAGCGGGGAAACGAAGTCGCGCACGGATTGGGCGGCGCTGCCGGGATTGAGCTCGATCTGTTTCACGATCGCCGAGCCGACGATCACCCCGTCCGCCGCTTTCGCAACCATGGTCGCCTGGTCGGGCGTGGTGATGCCGAAGCCGACGCAAACCGGCACGTTCGCATCCTGGCGGATCTTGGCGACTTGCTCGCTGATGCCTTCCGAAGGCGCTCCGTGGGCCCCGGTCACGCCGGTGCGGGACAGGGCGTAGATGAAGCCTTCGGCACTGGCGGCCAACAGCTTCACGCGGTCGTCCGGGGTGGTCGGGGCGATCAGGCGGATGTGCTTGAGGCCTTCTCCGCGGGCGAGGTCGTCGTTTTCCTTCGCCTCGTCCGGTGGCAGGTCGAGCAGCAGGATGCCATCGGCCCCTGCGGCTGCGGCGTCGGCGTGGAATTTCTCGAAGCCGTAGGTGAAGATCGGGTTCAGGTAGGTGAAGAGGACGATCGGCGTCTGGTGTGTCTCGCGGAACTTGCGGATCAGCTCCAGCGAGCGCGCTGTGGTCATCCCGGCCTTCAGGGCGCGATCGGCGGCCATCTGGTTGACGATGCCGTCGGCGAGCGGGTCGGAGAAGGGAAGTCCCAGTTCGATCACGTCCGAGCCGGCGTCGGCGAGAGCCTTGATCACCTCCAGCGAGGCTTCGAAGGACGGGTCGCCGGCGGCGACATAGGCGACGAAGGCTTTCTTTCCTTCCGAGCGGAGCCGGTCAAAGGCGGCGTCGATGCGATTCATGGGCGCGCGGGGATAGGCCCGCCCGCCCGCAAAGGAAAGCCCGATGTGATTCCGGGAGCTTGTGAAAAATTTCACAAACGGGCTTGAGAGCGGGCGGTAGGGGGGGCATCGTCTCCCCGCACGACCATGGTCAGCGACTCCACCCAGACCGCCCACGCGGCCTACGATTCCAAGATCGAAGGCAACATCATCTTCACGCGGGTGGATGCCGCGATGAACTGGATGCGCAAGAATTCCATGTGGCCGATGCCGATGGGCCTCGCCTGCTGCGCGATCGAAATGATGGCCGCCGCATGCAGCCGCTTCGACCTGAGCCGCTTCGGTGCGGAGGTGATGCGCTTTTCCCC
>DATLIO010000527.1:0-6463 GCA_035539355.1 Luteolibacter sp. | reverse complement strand
CGCATGGAGCCCGGCGCGCGCGTAGTTGAGCGGGTTGTTGATCTCGTGGATGATACCGGCGCTCATGCGGCCGAGTGAGGAAAGTTTCTCGTTCCGGACCATCGCGACCTCGCTTTCCTTGATCTGTTCGATCGCGGCCTTGAGTTCGAGATTGATGTCCGCCATCTCGCGCCGGATGCGGGCCATGCCGAGCTGGTTGGAAAGCCGGAGACCGAGTTCGGCGGTGGAGAATGGCTTGGTGAGGAAATCGTTCGCTCCCGCCTGCAGCGCGTTGAGTTTCGTCTGTTCGTCGGCGCGGGCGGTGAGAACGATGATGGCCGTGCCGCGCGTCGTGTGGTTTTCACGGATGCGCCGGCAGGCTTCCACGCCATCCATTTCGGGCATCATCTGGTCGAGCAGGGCGAGTTGCGGCTGACGCTGCTTCGCGAGTTCGACGGCTTCGGCGCCATCCGACGCTTCGATGACATCGACGTCCTCGAGCTGCATGCGGAGGAAACGGCGGATGTCCGGTTCGTCGTCGGCGATGAGGACGAGTGGGCGGGCCGAGTTCGGGCGACCGCCGATCGAAGGGGTTGCGATGGGGCCGATGCTCGGAGTGATGCCGCTCATGCCCGGGGTGATGCCTCCCACTCCCGGTGAGCCGGGCTGGCTGGATTGCATTTTCCCGGGGATGGCCATGGCGGCGCGACGATGAAGATCGGCGATCATGTTGCCATGCTTGAGCGGAGCTTCTTCGACCTGGAGTTCCTCGAGGGGAGGGGCTGTCAGGGCCGGGAGGGAGATTTTGAATTTCGTGCCGACACCGACACGGCTCTCGACGTCGATTTCCCCGCCCATGGCCTGGGTGAGGCTGCGGACAAGGGAAAGACCGATGCCGGCACCCTGGAATTTCCGGGTCGAGGAAGTATCCACCTGCCAGAAGCGTTCGAAAATCCTCGGCAACACATCCGGGGCGATGCCGACACCGCTGTCTTCGACGGTGAGCGTGAGTTTGCCGTCCTCGATCACGGCGATGACTTCGATGAGGCCGCGGGAAGGGGTGAACTTGATGGCGTTGATCACCAGGTTGAGGAGGATCTTGTCGAACTTGTCGCGGTCCACCATCACCCGTTCCTGATCGTATTCGCATTTCCAGATCAACGCGACCCGGTCCTGTTCCGCGAGGTGGCGGAGCGAACGGAGGAGACCGTCGAGATGCGGCTCCATCTGTGTGGGCTGGAAATTCACATCGGCGTGGCCGGTGTCGAAGCGGACGAGATCGAGCAAATCGTCGATGAGTTTGAGGAGGCGCAGGCCGTTCTGTTCGAGCATCTGCGTCATCTCGTTGACCTTCGGGTCATGGCTTTCCCGGGAAAGGACGAGTTTCAGCCGCTCGGTGATGCCGAGCATGATGGTGAGCGGTGTGCGGAGCTCGTGGCTGATGTTGGCGAAGAAGTGCGTCTTGGCTTCGTCGAGCTCGCTGAGCTGTTTGTTCTGCGCTTCCAGCAGCGTGCGGGATTCCTCGACTTTCGTTCTCAGCGCGAACTCGTTGAAGCGGATCCGTTCGTAAAAGAAATTTCCGACCACCACGAAGAAGCTGGTGACGAGGAAGAACCAACTGTTGTTGGCGAGATGCGGCATGGACAGTTTTCCGGGAGTCACGAAAACCGTCAGATAATACGATCCCAGACAGATCAGCGTCATCAGCAGCGAACTCCGGAACGACCATCTCCACAGCAGGGCGAGACCGACGAGGACGAGATTGAGACCGGCGTAGTAACTGGATTTCTCCCCGCCGGTGACGGCGATCATCAGGCAGATCGCGATGATCGGAGGCATGGAGACTCCATAGGACACCCAGCTCAAACTGCGGGTCACGGGCCACGAACCCAGGACGAAGAAGACTCCGACGAGGATCAACGAACAGAAGATCCGGATCAGCAGGAACTCCTGCAGATGATCCGGGAAAACCTGCCAATCCATCGCCGTCCCACCCAGTACGAAAGCGGCCACGATCAGCGCCGCCCGCCTCGCGGTGGGAATGCTTACGCCATTTTCATATTCATTGAACGCTTTCCGGAGTCCGACATCGTCCTGGAAGTTCAATGTCTGGAGGATGTCAGGCATCGGGGAGTTCGATTTCGAGGAACAGGTTGACCCCGGTGCTATCCGCCTTCACTTCGGTGCGCTTGACGGGCACGTCCGGGACGAGATCGTTCATCTCATCAATGCTGCGGTGGATCAGGTTCCATTCCATCAAATATTCCATGCAGGCGCGGCGTGGGTTGGTCGATGCGACGTTGGTCACGATCACCAATCCGCCGGGTTTCGCCATGCGGCAGAAAAGATCGACAAGCCGCTGGCAGACGCGCTGGGAGAGATAGTCGAAAAGGCCGGCGCAATAGACGATGTCGTAGCCGGTCAGATCTTCGTCCGTATCACCCTGGGCGGCGGACCGGAGGATCTGGTTCACCGAGCGCTGGATGAAACGCACCGGCGTTTCACGGCCGTTGGTCCGGCGGATGTCATTGATTTTGTCGCGTGTGTATTCGAGCGTCTCGTAGTTGAAGTCGAGCAGGTCGAACTCGGTGAAATCACTTTCGTCGTGTTCGCTGATGAAGCGGCGGACCTCGACGGCAGGTCCGCAGGCAAGGTTGAAGACACGGGTTTTTCCCTGGCGCACGCGCTTGTGGGTTTCCGTGCGGAGGGTTTCAACGAGGTAATCGATCCGGTTGCGGTGGGCGACGACCGGCTCGGTGTGCAGCAGCGCGAAGTTCAGGAGTTTGGCGAACGCCGAAGAACCCTCATACGGGTTCCGCAACATCATGTTCACCATTTCGTAGTCACCGGCGTAACCGAGGGGTTTGGTGTAGGTCCGGTAAATGAACGGGGAGCAAAGGACGATCGGATGGAGCTCCCGGCGGAGGTAGGCCTTGTGCAGCGAGATTTCAGCATCACCGACTTCCTTCGCCACTTCCTCCAGCCGTTCCCAGGAAGGCATGACCTCATCGACGACCTGTTCCTGGATGCCTGAGAAAATCTCCTTCTCAAGATCTTCGCGGGAACGGGTCACGGTGGTGCGGATGCCGACGTCGACGCCTGTCATCCAGTGCTGCACGCCGCTGAACATGTTGACCATGTCCGCCACGACGAGTTTGAACGGATCCTGCACCTGGTTGGCGGACTTCCATTCCGTCATGAAGGTGCCGAATTGGCTCGGCAGATCGCCGGTGCCGCTGACCGTGGAAAGGAAATCAACCTCGACCCATCCGTCTTCGAGGGTCGCTTCGCAAACCAGCACGATGCCGGTGTTCAGCAGGTTGCTGACGACGGCCTTGCCGTGGTAGAGCAACCGGCGTGAGGCCATGATCCGGAAATCGGACAGAACCTCGGAGAGCTGGAGAATGCTGTAGGGATTGTAGACCTCGAAGACAACCGAGTAGCGCTTGATCCGGAGCAGGTTGGCCGTCAGTTCGGTGCCTTGGCTATTCCGGCAGGTGATGACGCTTTGTGACGATTCGCTTACTAAATCCATTATAGGGGAACAGGTGGGATGTTCCTCAGCTCAAAGCCTCGGGTGAAGGCGCCAACTGGAACAGCGGCGAAATTACCTCAAATGAGTCAGGCTGGGAAAGAAATCATTTCCCGCGGAGAGGTAAATCTGGAGGTCTTAGCAAGGAAAATGCGGCGTTTGGCCATTGCACGTGATTACATCAGCGCGCAATTGCGTATCAAGCGCGCCTGGTTCGTATGGCTTCTGCGAACTCTTCGAGAACTTTGACGGTGTCGTCCCATCCGATGCAGGCGTCGGTGACCGATTGGCCGCGCACGAGCGATGAGAGGTCTTTGGCCAACTTCTGGTTACCCTCGACGAGATTGGACTCGATCATCACGGAGGTGATCGCACGGGAGCCGGCGGCGATCTGATGGCAGAGGTCCTTCGCCACCATCGGCTGGTTGCGGTAGTCCTTCATCGAGTTGCCGTGGGAACAATCGACCATGACCGTGGCGGGCAGATTCTGTTCGCGGAGCATGGCTTCCGCGGCGGCGATGCTTTCCTTGTCGTAATTCGGTCCGGATTTCCCGCCACGCAGGATGAGGTGGCAGGACTCGTTGCCTGCGGTGGAAACGATCGCCGACACGCCTTGTTTGGTGACCGAGAGAAAATGATGCGGGCGTGATGCGGATTGGATCGCGTCCAGGGCGATCTGGATCGAACCGCCGGTGCCGTTTTTGAAACCGACGGGCATCGAGAGACCGGATGCCAGTTCGCGGTGGATCTGGGATTCGGTGGTGCGGGCGCCGATCGCCCCCCAGGCGATGAGGTCGGCGATGTACTGCGGGGAGATGGTATCGAGGAACTCGGTGCCGGACGGGACGCCCATGTTCGCGAGATCGAGCAGCAGTCCGCGGGCGATCCGCAGGCCGTGGTTGATGTCGAAGGAGTCGTCGAGATGGGGATCGTTGATGAGACCTTTCCAGCCCACGGTCGTCCGTGGTTTCTCGAAATAGACGCGCATGATCACGAGGACGTCATCCTTGAGGCGCTCGGCTTCCTTTTTCAGCTTGGCGGCATATTCCAGCGCGGCTTCCGGATCGTGGATCGAGCATGGGCCGACCACCACCAGCAGACGGTCGTCGTCACCGCGGAGGATGGCATCCGCCTGGGCACGGGTCGAGGCCACGAGTTCGGAAGCCTGTTCGGTGAGAGGCAGGTAATAGGCGAGGACCGCAGGGGAAATGAGCGGATTGATGCCTGCGATGCGGAGGTCGTCGGTGCGATGGCGGGTCACGGGGGCGGAATGGTTGGCGGGCCGGGCGAATGCTTGCAAGCCGCAAATGGGCTTGTCCGGAGGGCGTTTTTCGGTGACACCGGCATATACGGACCTGATGAAAGAACGAGTCGATGCATTGCTGGTGGCCCGCGGGCTTTGTGATTCCCGGGAACAGGCGAAGCGCCTGGTTCTGGCCGGGGAGGTCAGGAGCGGCGACCATGTCATCGACAAACCGAGCGCGAAAATCGATGCGGACGCTCCGCTGGAGGTGAAGGAGAAGCCGAAATATGTCGGCCGGGGCGGACTGAAGCTCGAAGGCGCGCTCCAGGCGTTCGGGATCGATCCGACCGGCTGGGTTTGTTTCGACGTCGGGGCGTCGACCGGCGGTTTCACCGACTGCCTCCTGCAGCACGGCGCGATCCGCGTTCACGCCGTGGACGTGGGGACGAACCAACTGGTCTGGAAACTGCGCAACGATCCGCGGGTCATCGTGAAGGAGCAGTTCAACGCGCGCCACATGCAGCCCGAGGACATCGGTGAGAAAGTCCGGCTCGCGGTGATGGACGTTTCGTTCATTTCTCTGACGAAAATCCTGCCCGCCGTTTTTTCGATCCTCGAAGACGGAGGCAGCGTCGTTTGCCTGATCAAACCGCAGTTCGAGCTCAACCGCGAGGATATCGGCAGAGGCGGGATCGTCCGGGACCCGGCGCTGCACGAGCGGGCGGTGGAAAAAATCCGCCGCTTCGTCACGGAGGAGCACGGCCGTGAGTGGAGGGGATTGATTCCTTCGCCGATCACCGGGACCGACGGCAACCAGGAATTCCTCGCGTGGGTGGGGTGATTCCGCCTTTTCAACGGTCGGCCATTGTGTGAGCCTTGCGGCCCCGGATGAAATACGAGCTGATCCACCGCACGAAGTATATCTACGAAGGCGTGGTGACGGTTTCCCATCACATGGCCCGCCTCGCGCCGCGCCCGTTGCCGGGCCAGCGCTGCCCATGGCACGAACTTTCGATCCAGCCGGTTCCGGTGGGACGTGGAGTCCACTCGGACGCGTTCGGAAACATAACGACGTATTTCGAACTCGAAGGCAGCCACGGCGAACTGGAAGTGATCGCGAGGAGCTTCGTCGAAGTCTTTCCGACCGAACGGCCCGAGCCCGGATCAACCCCCTCCTGGGAGGTCATCAAGAAAGCCTGCGAAGAAGGGAAAGTGGCCGCGTTCGCGGATGCCGGGGCGTTCCGTTTCGCATCGCCGATGGTGCCGCTCGGAAAAGATTTCGCGGATTATGCCCGGCCGGATTTTCCTGCAGGAAGAACGGTGCTGGCGGGGGTGATGGCCTTGATGGGCCGCATCCACCGCGAGTTCAAGTTCGACACTGTGGCGACCGATGTGGCGACACCGGTCTCCGAAGTGCTGCGGAAGAAAGCGGGTGTCTGTCAGGATTTCGCCCATCTCATGTTGGCATGCCTGAGATCCATCGGCCTGCCGGCGCGCTACGTGAGCGGCTATCTGGAAACCCAGCCACCTCCCGGTCAGGCGCGTCTGACCGGAGCGGATGCCTCACATGCGTGGGTTTCCGTTTTCTGCGGCGAAGAAGCCGGGTGGATCGATGCGGATCCGACCAACAACATTCTGCCGAACGAACGGCACATCACGATCGCGTGGGGCAGGGATTTCTCCGATGTCAGCCCGTTGCGCGGGGTGAC
>DATLIO010000526.1:0-3194 GCA_035539355.1 Luteolibacter sp. | reverse complement strand
ATCTCCAACCTCATCCCCATGCTCGCCGTCGGGAAGGACAACATGGATCTCACCCGCTACCTCATCGAGCAGGTCATCCAGCATCCGAAAGACCGCCTCGACGCCCTCAAGGAATTCTTCCCCGACGCGGATCTCGGTGACTGGCATCTGCTGACCGCCGGACAGCGCGTCCAGATCATCAAACAGCACGGCCAGAAAGGCGGCGTGCTCCAGTTCGGCACCGAAATCGTCGCCGCGGCGGATGGTTCGATCGCCGCCCTCCTCGGCGCATCCCCCGGCGCATCGACCGCCGTGGACGTGATGCTCGACATTCTCACCAAGTGTTTCGAAAGCCGGCTTCCAGAATGGCGGTCCAAGCTTGAGGAAATGGTCCCGTCATTCGGCAAGAGCCTTGCCAACGACGCGACCCTCTACCGCGAGATCCGCGCCAAAGCGGATGCGGCACTGGGTATTTCCTGAAACCCTTTTCAGGACACGGAAACCGTTGCGCAACCCAGCGTCATCGGGCGAATCGCAATTCGCAACCGGTTGATATTTTCATAACTGATTGAAAAATAGATCGGCACGAAGACTGCAAGAAACAGTCTTTGCCATGAAAGCAATCATTTACCTGCTCGGAACCGCGATTCTTCTCGCTGGAATTCTTTACGGAGCCTCGGTCGCGGGAGTCCCGCAGACCTGGCTCATCGTCATCGGCCTGGTGATCGGTGGTTTGGGAATCATGGGGGCCGCCCGCTCCGTCAGCAACACCACCACCGCCAGGGAGACCGTGACCGGCCCCGGTGGCACGCCCCGGACGAAAGAAACCACCATTTCTTCGGATGCGGGTTGAACACTCTTCCTTAAAATCCAACCCTCCACCTTTATGAAGACAACGCTTCGCACCCGATCCCTGATCGGAGTGCTTTCCCTGACCGCCCTCTGTGGGATGCTGATGCCACCGGACATTGCTTCCGCACAATCCGAAGGTGTCGAGGAACTCACCCGCGGCCCCGTCCACGAGGCATTCGCCGAATCCATCAGCTACGACCCCGAGCCGGGGCTCATCGTCGACCGCGAGGCACCCAGGCTCATCGAGGAAATGCCACCCGACCAACGACCGGTCGGCGACAATATTTCATGGATCCCCGGCTATTGGGGATGGGATGAAGACCGGACCGATTTCATCTGGATCAGCGGCGTGTGGCGGAACATCCCTCCGGGCCGCCAATGGGTGCCCGGTTATTGGAATTCGACCGGTTCCCGCTGGCAATGGATCTCCGGATACTGGGCGCTCACCGAGGATGAAGAAACCGCCTACCTTCCACCGCCGCCAAAAAGTGTGGAGAATGGTCCCAGCTCGAACGCCCCGTCCGACAATCACATCTGGGTTTCCGGAAACTGGCAGTACGCGGAGGATCGCTACGCCTGGCGCCCCGGCTATTGGGAACCCGCCCGCGAGCACTGGATCTGGGTTCCGGCCCACTACCGCTGGACTCCGCGTGGCTACATTTTCATCGACGGATACTGGGATTATGAAGTCGACAGGCGCGGCATGATCTTCGCCCCGGTGCATTTCGGGCAGGTCGTCTATGCGCGGCCGGGCTACTACTACACCCCCGTCACCGTCATCGCGCTGAACGTATTCGCCCGTCACCTCTTCGTCCGTCCGCATTACAGCCATTATTATTTCGGCGACTACTATGAACCCCGTTATCGCGATTACGGATACTACGCATCGTTCCACTATCACCGCGACCGTCGTGGATACGATCCGTTTTACGCCCACGACCACTGGTATCACCGCAATGACCACGACTGGGACCGCAGACGCACGAACGACTTCGATTTCTACCGCGACAACAAGGACGCCCGTCCTCCCCGCACGCTCGCCGCGCTGATGCAGCGTCCGGAGAACGAGCGCCGCGGCCGACGCGACGACTTCGAACTGGCCCGTCCGCTTTCCCGCGTGATCGAGGACAAGGACACCCGCCGGGATTTCGTCAAAGTGGATCGCAAGGAAGCCGTCGAGCGCAGCCGGGAGATCCGCGAATTCAGCCGCGAGCGCGGCAAAATCGAATCCCGGGGCGACCGTCCGTCGAAGGAGGGCGACAAGGATCTCAAAGCCATCCGCGAAAAAGCCGTCCGTTCTCCGGTGGCTTCACGGCGCATCGAAGATCTGAAGGGCGACGAGGTTCCACCCCGCAGACCGGAGCGCCGCGAGGAAACCAGCGACAACAACCGGAAAGGTGAAAAGCCCGGCGATCCCCGTCCCGGCGGACCCACCACTCCTGAAATGACCAAAAAGGAAACACCCGGAGAGCCCGGACAGGAGCGAGGCCCGCAACAACGCGATCGTAAACCGGATGCTCCCGGCCGTGATCGCCGCGAGCCCGGCCAGGATTCCGAAAACAACCGCCGCCCGGAAATGAATCCCTCATCGCCCAAGCGCGACGAGAAAGCGGATCCCGCACCAACGAAACGCGAGCCCCAGGCTGAACCGACCCCGCGTCCGATGCCGAAGCGTGAACCGGAGGCCGAACCAACGCCTCGTCCGACGCCCAAGCGCGAGCCTCAGGCTGAACCGACTCCAAAACGCGAGTCTGAGAAGCGCCCGACAATCACCCCTCCCCAGCCGAAGAAAGAAGTCGAGCGCAGGGAAGAACCCCGTCGTCAGGAAACACGTCCCCAACAACGTCCTTCAGCTCCCGAGAAACGCGAGGTGACGCCCCAACCGCAACGGAAAGCCGAGCCGGAGCAGCAACGGAAAGCCGAACCTCAACCCCAACGCAAAACGGAGCGCCCGCAGGCCACTCCGAAGCGTGAAGACCGCCAGGAGGGCGAACGAAAGAAGAAAGACTGATCAGTGGCGCCGCTGCGTCATCATGAACTCATTCCCTTCGGGATCGACGCACATCGCCAGATGGATCGGCTCCTCGGGAGTATCGACCGGTTCTGAAACAAGGCTGCCTCCGAAAAGGGGCAGCCTTTTGATTCCCTCGCGGAGATCATCCAGTTGGAAGGACAGGCCCGTCCATGTCCGCTTGCCTTCACCGCCGCCATGAATGCCGAGGGTGGCCCCGGCCACGACGACCTCACTCCACGTTTCGGATTCGAAGGAAACCTCGCCGCCGAAAAGATCCCGGTAGAACGCGATGCAGCGCTGCCAGTCTTCGGCCCACAGAACGTATTTCACTTTCTCAACTTTCATCGGT
>DATLIO010000525.1:0-3460 GCA_035539355.1 Luteolibacter sp. | reverse complement strand
AGGGGCAGCAGGCTCCCGAGCGCCAAGAGCGCCGTGGACGGTTCGGGAACAGCGACGACCTGGATCATGTTGAGGAAACCCCGGGTCTGGGTGCCGTCGCCTTGGACGGCGATGTTGAGCGCCTGGCCAGCCGCGATCGTTACGGTCAGTCGGTTATAGTTTTCACCGGTGGTGCCCTCCACATTCCAACTGGCGACGGTTGGTGTGCCGGCGACATTTCCACCGGCGTGGGAGAGTGCTCCGGAGACATACCCGGGATCCGTGATGAAATTGAAATTGCTGCCTGCGGTGCCGGCCCCGGCATAAGTGGTCATCGTGTAGGCGGCACTGGTGTTGGTGTTACGCGTCGCGACAAACACCTCGTAAACCCCTGCCGCGAGGCCGGTGATTTGGACGCCGATGTGACGAACCGCGGTTCCGGTAGCCGAAAAAATCCCGTCGGTGGCGACTGATGTCGTGGCATAGATCCCGGTGTTGACCACCGTGCCCAGCGCCGAATTTCCGGTTGGGGTGACTCCCAGGTCGACCAACGTGCCTCCAACTCCACCTTCGTTGGCGACGCCGAGATTGACGCCGATGCCGGTGACCGATCCGTCCGACATGACAAGGCCGGATGCAACATCGGTCGTCTGGACCTGGTTCCAGGATGACTCCGCAAATCCCGGATTGAGGACGTGGTAGGGACTGTTGGTCAGATTTCCTCCGGTCGCCGCCGTGGGACCGAAATCAATCATGAGAATGGATGCGGGAGCCATGCAAGTGGCCCCAAGGAAAGCGAGAATGAGGTGGGTTTTCATTAAATTGGGTTTAATGATTTCCCTCATTAAGGACGATTCAGGACCCTCCCACAATCTCAAAGGAGGCGGGCTGCCTCACCCATTCGTGTCAGTTCGGCGGGTAGACCGGGTATTTCGGAGCGACGCCCGGATGTTCGGAGCCCATGCCATTGCCTTTGACTCCGTATTTCCGCGCGCGGACGAAGGTGTCGCCTTGGAACGTGATGTGGGTTTCCTCGTAGGTGAAATCGCTGGTTCCCTGGAGAACGATGACGGTTTCACCGCCTTTCACGAAGGCATACACTCCCGCGGCATCGGCGCCGCCTTCCTCGGGATAATATTCGCCGGCGAGCCGCTGGGTTTTTCCCGACGCGGTGGTGATGACGATGGGCATCTTCTCGGATTTCAGATCGTAAGTGTAGGTCCACTTTCCGGTCGGATGATCGATCTCGGCATCACGCATCGCGGTGCTGCGGCTTGGAACCTGCTTGTAACCGGAAAGCTTGGGAGCGTGCGGGACGTTCGAGTTGAGTTCGTAGAACGGAAACGCACGCGGATTGCGGGATTCGGCGCCGGTTGATGATGAGGCATCGGACGCCGGAGCTGGCGATGGCGCGCAGGAAAGAAGGAGCAGCGGGCAGGCGATTGCGGCGGCGACGGAGAGATGGCGGATCATGGGAGGATGGGGAGTGGATGATCTGATTGCGGAAAATAGATGCAGGGATGAGACGAAGGGGAGAAGCGGAATCTTAGAGGGAAATGCAATCTTGTTAGATAGGTCGTCAGGGACCGCGATGGATACGAAAAAGCCGCCCTTCCGTGAGGAAGGACGGCTTTGGGAAGCGCATCTGGGATCAGTCGCGCGCTGAAGCGTATGGCTTCGGCACGGTGTCGATCGTCGCGAGGATCCGGGAAGCGATCTGGTATGGATCGCCCTGGGAGTTTGGACGGCGGTCTTCGAGGTAGCCCGTGTAAGCGTCGTTCTTGACGAAGCTGTGTGGGACGCGGATCGAAGCACCGCGGTCTGCGACGCCGTAGGAGAACTTGTCGATCGACTGGGTCTCGTGGAGACCGGTCAGACGGAGGTGGTTGTCCGGACCGTAGACGGCGATGTGCTCGGCGGTGTATTTGCCGAAAGCTTCCATGAGGGCTTCGAAGTACGCCTTGCCGCCTTTTTCACGGAGGTAGTCCGTGGAGAAGTTGGCGTGCATGCCGGAGCCGTTCCAGTCGGTGTCACCGAGAGGTTTGCAGTGGAAGTTGATGTCGATGCCGTATTTTTCGCAAAGACGGATGAGGATGTAGCGGGCGACCCAGACTTCGTCGGCGGCTTTCTTGGAGCCTTTGCCGAAGATCTGGAATTCCCACTGGCCTTTGGCCACTTCGGCGTTGATGCCTTCGTGGTTGATGCCGGCGTCGAGGCAGAGGTCGAGGTGCTCCTCGACGATCTGACGGGCGACGTCACCCACGTTGGAGTAGCCAACGCCGGTGTAATATGGGCCTTGAGGGGCTGGGTAGCCGTTCTCAGGGAAGCCGAGCGGACGGCCGTCCTGGTAGAGGAAATACTCCTGCTCGAAACCGAACCATGCGCCTGGATCGTCGAGGATGGTGGCGCGGGAGTTGGATGGGTGCGGGGTGACGCCGTCCGGCATCATGACTTCGCACATCACGAGGGCACCGTTCTTGCGGGTGCTGTCCGGGTAGATCGCGACGGGCTTGAGAACGCAGTCGGAGCTGCGGCCTTCAGCCTGCTGGGTCGAGCTGCCGTCGAAGCCCCAATTCGGAAGTTCCTCAAGCTTAGGGAAGCTGGCGTATTCCTTGATGAGAGTTTTACCACGAAGGTTAGGCACGGGCTTGTAGCCGTCGAGCCAGAGGTATTCCAATTTGTATTTGGCCATAATTTTTGGTTATCAGTGCGTTAGCGGTATTTTTGGGGAGCGTGCCGGTCAAGGGTAAAAATGAATTTATCCTTCATCCGAAACATCCGTTGGGTGGAAAAGAAGCAACTGATGTGCCAGAAATCCGCGAGGTATGAAATTTTTTCAGCGAAATTGGGCGATCTCACACGGAAATCACGACGAGGGTAGTGTCGTCGGTTCCGGCATTGGAAATCGCTCGCTGCAAAAGGGTTTCGAGAGTCACCGCGGGATCGTCGCAGCCGGCCAGGGCCTCGGCGATGTGGGCTTCCCAAAGCCCGTCGACCAACCCGTCCGAACAGATCAGGAAACGGTCGCCGTGCTGGTAGGGAACCGCCGCGAGATGGGGGTGAACGTGGGGGTGTCCGCCGCCGATGATTTCATAAAGCGCGGAGCGGCGGGGATGGAGACGGAATTGGATTTCCGCGATCTCGCCCCGTTTCCATTGGTTCCAGGCCATCGTGTGATCGCGGGAAAGCTGCTCGAGTTCGCCGCCGCGAAGGAGGTAGATCCGGGAGTCGCCGGCGTTGGCGATGTAGAGGTTTTCCGGAGTGAACCACGCCAGGGCGATGGTTGCGGACATGCCTTTCCGGTCTTCCTGACAGGCGCCGACTTCGTTGATTTCCTCGTGGACGGACCGGAGCGCGGTTTTGAGGTGTTCGATCGAATCCGGGAAAAACCCGGAGGCAGCGGCCTTGAAGGTCTCGGGGATGGTCTCGCTCATCTTCTTGAGAATGAGCGCCGAAGCCATGTCGCCGGCATTGGCGCCGC
>DATLIO010000524.1:0-3055 GCA_035539355.1 Luteolibacter sp. | reverse complement strand
GTCCTCAACAACCGGGCCTTCAATGCGGGCGGCACCGCTTCCGTGCCGTCCAGCTCCATGATGGATGAAGAGTACCATGAAAGCTCCGCGAAGCCCGCATTCCGCCACCATCCCGGATGGTCAGGCGGGTTCACCGGTTCGAGAAGGAAAGGCGCACGCTCTCCGGACGAATCCACGAACCGGTATTTCCGCCACGTGTTGCCGTTCATCGGGCCGACGGCAATGGTCCTGCCCACTTCCCGCAGATGGTCCAGCGCCGCATTCAAAACCGCATGAGCTGATTCTTCATCGTCCGCCGCGAAACCTCCGATCGCCCCGAGCGCCTCATTTTCCAGAGGCGGGACATCGCTCCACCAAAGCGCCGCATGCCCCACATCCCCACCTCGTGCATTCCGGACGATGATCCGTGCATCAGGAAATTCCTCCCCCGGGACGAGATCCGAGAATCTCCCCTGAACCGGCTCAGCACCGGATGTGATTTCGATCGAATGCGGGTTCATGGCCGGAACAAAAGTGCGGGCAGGGAAGCAAGGAGCGCCATCATTCCACGCAACATCCATAACCCGGTGACGTGGCCGCGCCAAGCAACCGGTATCTTCGCTGATGATGCGATCGATCCGAGTGTCAGCAGCAGTGCGATGGCAAGCGGCACGGCCAATTCCTTCGCATACGGTGTGAGCCAGATCAGCCCGGGCAACGCCGCCACCGCGAATCCTTTCAAGGTCGACTTCACCAGCAGCGGCTTGCGGTCCAGCGAATCATGGGTCGCCACATCGAGCACCGCGAGCTGTGCCATCATGGCGAACGAAATGCCGGCCAATCCCATTCGATAGGAAATCCATCCGAGACCCGTCGCCAACACCCACGGGAGGCAGGCGATCGCATGGGAAAGCACGGCGTCGAGACGATGATCGAACGACGTCGTGAGGTGATGCTTCCTCGTGATCACCACGTGACAGACGAACACCGCCGCCGGCGGCAGCGCGAAATGCCAACCCGCCAGAACCGCGCAACCATAACCCAGCAGCGCGCTGCCGAGCAGTGCGCCGCCATTCAACGTCGACCACCGCGAACCGGTCAGCACGAGCGACAACAGTGCGATCAGAACCACGAGACGCCAGGCCAGGGCTTCGCTTTCCAGGGGCAGCAGACGCTCCAACACGAAAACGCTGAAAACCGGAATGACCAGATTGTCGAATCCTTGGTCGGAAATCCCCTCCGCCATCATCGCCAGCGTGGATAGCGTCAGCGCGATCCACAGGGCATGGATCATCTCCGTCCGCCCACCGAGCCACAGCGGCAGGAACACGCAGAGAAAGGCGGTGAGCAGAAAGATCAATGATCCTTCCACCGACTTGAACCCGCTCCCGCAGCCATATCTCCGCGTCCCCCATCGCGTTCCACCCAAGGCACTGGCCGCATCCGCGATCGTGAGAATGCCGATCGGGATTCCGTAGAGAAACGGATCGCCACCGGAATAATGGAACACCGCAGCAACCGCCGGAGCGAACAACACTTCGCCATACGATGGCCGTGAAATGCCGTGCAACGCCGATCCCAGGCCCGCACGCAGCGATGGGATCATCCGCACCGCCGCCAACGGAATCGTCGCCAAGGCTGCGAGGATCCAAACCGGCAGAGGCCTTTCAAAGATCCACGGAAACGTCAGGCAGATCGTGCCCATCAGCACGTGAACGGATTTCCTGGAAACCTCGGCGGCTCCTCCGCAACGCGCGACGATCAGCCGCAGCAATGGCAGACCCGCGAGCAAAGCGATCATCACCGCACCGACGGAAAGCCATTCGCGCGGTGTCATCCCACAACCTCCTCCACCACGAAGCGGCTGTAGAAAAACGCCCGGTCTTCGGCGAGCAACCGCCGGCCTTCCTCATCCAACGAGAGCAACCGGCCAGCCAACGATGGAGGCCGTGATCTCGGCGCGAGCATGTTCCAATAAGCCAGCCGCGCACCCGGCACCGAAGCATCCGCGATTTTCCGCAGCAGCGATGCCGTGTTTTCATCGCTCATGTATTCGAAGATGTCGGAAAGATTGAACGCTCCATATCCGCGTTCCGGCTCGTTCTCCAGCAACACCTCGATCGGCGAACTCACGATCCGGAATCTTCCCTCCGACAGCGCGTGGCGAATCGGCTCGAAATTCGATTTCTCCAAGGCTTCGGGCAGTGCATCGCCATGCGTGCCGGTGAGAATCCAATGCAGGTAGGGATTCACCGATGGATCCAGCTCCGCCAGCGCATGCCGCGTCCGTCCGAGGATCCGATCCGCCACCGATCCTTCGACATATTTGAAGAATTCCGGATCGCGTCCCAACGCACCCATCACGGTGCGGGAAAAGAACAGTTGGAAAATCCAGCGCCACCGCCGGTTGTTCCAGACCGTCTCATAAAACGTCCGTCGTTCTTCCGGAGTCCTCGGTTCTAGAAGAGCCAGCACGCGTTTCCGGGAATGGGCGAACGGAAGGACCCGCTCCCGGAACAATTTGAAGTAACGCTCGAATTTCCCCGCCGACCCGATCCCCGCTTCGATCAGTTCGGACCTTCCGTCCCAGAACCGTCGCGCGGCTTCCGGCAGCGCTGCACGGCATGCCTGGTAGAGTTCTCCCCGCCTCGCGGAAGGTCTTGATCCGATCAGTTCCAGGAGACCGTCATGATCGAGATGCAAGTACGCCGAGCGCCGTAGTTCGATGCACGCGATCTGCGTTTCGTTCATCTCCACCGCGGTCACCGAAGCCGCGCCGGCACCCAGAAGCGCGAAGCTGTTGTCACCGGCGGAACCGATGCTCAGGCAATCCCTTCCCGCGGGCTTCATCGCCGCGACGAGCAACCGGGAATCCTCCCAGCACTGGGCGTATCGGATTTCCGAAAAGTCGGCGCGGTGCTGGATCTCCGATTTCGTCATCGTTCGAGCACCCGTATCATTCCGGTCGAGCCGTTCATTTCCACCAGATCCCCCGTTTTGAGAGTCCTCGTGATGTCAGGCAGCGAAACGATGCAGGGCAATCTCAGTTCGCGGGAAACGATGGCCGAATGCGAGA
>DATLIO010000523.1:0-7678 GCA_035539355.1 Luteolibacter sp. | reverse complement strand
ACTGGGCTCCGACAGGCGCGTTCTTGAGGATATGAGGAACGGTCTCCTCCTGGACTTTCTGCAGGTTGAACCATTGGCATCCCTCCTTCGTCCCAAGCGCGCCCGCGTTCCGGGTGCGGTAGACGCCGAAGAAATCCGTCGCCCAGACTTCTTCCGGATTCGTCGGATGGACCATGATGTCCCCCACCGACCCGAACCAGTAACCGGTCAGTGTCGCCGTGCCATCGGGCTCGGTGCGCTTGTAGTTCTCATTGTTGAAATTCCTGAACTGCACGACCCAGGTTCCCCCACCGTCTTTGGTCCGGAAAATCTTGTTGTATTGTCCGACACCGGATTGGACCACGTACACGGTCTTTCCGGTCTTGTCATTCGGATCGGTCGCGAGGGCGCCATAATCGAGTTTGTCTTCCAAACCCGTCAGCAGAGAAAGATCACCGCCGCGCGGGACCTTCGCCACCTTTTTGCCAGCGGTGACGTAGAGCGTTCCATCGGCAGCAACCTTGCCCCGGCCCGGCGTGCCAAGCTCCGCCCCTGCGACCTTTTTCCAATTCGCGCCATCCGCCGTGACATAGATTCCACCGGTGGTTCCGACGTTGTCGTAAACGCCCGCATAAGTGATCGTTTTCCCGGCATTCGGATCACACGCGACGAACGTGACTCCCGCTTTCGGTTTCTTCTCCGGAGTCTGCCCGAAAGGCACCGACGTTTCCGGGACGTTCGTCCAGGTCCATGCCGCACCATCGCGCGTTCCTTTCATGAGACCCTTGTCGATCGTCGAAAACCACAGGGTGTTCGAGTCGTTCGGATCGACCGCAAGACGGCTTCCCAAACCACGGAACTGCCCGTTCGCTTCAACCACTCCGGTCGATTCGATCTGCGTCCACGTGTTTCCGCCATCCTCGGATGCATACACCCCGCGCGGCTTCGAATACGTGTAGGAGCCGAGCGCGAGATAAACCCGTTGCGGATTCCTGGGATCGAGGGTGATCGCCCCGACGCCCATCAGACCACCGGCACCGGGTGTCTCGTGGGGAACGATCTTGTCCGTGATGGATTCCCATTCCGTCGCTTTTTCATTCCAGCGGAAAGCCCCGCCGACGTCCGTGCGGATGTAGACGTCCTTTCCCGTGGGATCGGAAACGATGCTCGGCACATAACCGCCGCCACCGAGCGGAACGATCTTCCAATCGGGAGCTGCCGATGCGAATGGGGCGACGAGGGAAATACCGGCGACAAGGAAAAATCCGGGGCCGTTGCGGAGAGAAGAAGTCATGAAGTGAATGCTGAGATGTTCGGAAGCTACCGACCGGACCGCCCCGGCACGATTGGCCAGATGGACAGTACTCAATCCAGCGAAACGATGCCGCGTTGCAGCGCCACCGCCGTCGCTTCCGTACGGTCGGAGACGCCCAGCTTCAGGAGAAGATTGGTGACATGCGCCTTGGCGGTCCGCGGCGTGAACCCCAGCACGCGCGCGATGTCCTTGTTCGTCAGGCCTTTCACCACCAGGCCGAGCACCTCCTGCTCGCGCGCCGTCAGCTCCGATCCTCCATCCCTCTCGGCCAGCCGCGCGGAGACTTCCGGAGAAAGCGCCGCGCTTCCTCTTTCATGAACGGAGACCAGCGCCGCCGCCAATTCCTCCGAACTCGTGTTCTTCAGCAGGTATCCGGCCGCCCCCGCCTGCAACGCCCGGTGGATGTCTTCTTCGAAATCATAGGTCGTGAACATCACCACCTTCGCTTCCGGAAATTCCCCGCGGATGATCTTCAAAGCCTCGATCCCACCGCCGCCCGGCAGCCGGAGATCCATCAACGCCACATCCGGAAGATGCTTCCGGTATTGTTCCACGGCACCCTCCACATCCTCCGCTTCGCCCACGATCTCCAGGCCCGGGACCGATTTGAGCACGGCGCCGAGCCCCATGCGGACGACCAGATGATCGTCCACCAACAACACCCGGATTGCAGTCGTCGAACTCATGGATTTTTGGGCAGCACGATACGGATTCGTGTTCCGTCATCGGCCTTCGAGTCAATCGAGATCGTACCCTGCAACCGCGCCGCGCGTTCCTTCATCCCCTGCAGGCCGAAATGTCCGTCCGCCGGACCGGGCCGATCCGCCACATCGAATCCCCTGCCGTCGTCTTCGATCTCCAGCACCACCTGCTCCCCGCTTTCCTTCAAGCCGATCCGGATCGACGCCGCGTCCGCGTGCTTCAGGGCATTGGTGATTCCTTCCTGCGCGAGGTGCAGCAACTGCGGCCCGAGATGTCCGGCGATCTCCGGCAACCGCTCCGGGAGATCGAGCGAGAAATCCACCGTCGATCCCGCCGACGAGCGTTTGATCAACCCCGCCAACGCCGCCCTCAGATCAAGCTCGCCATCGAAAGGCTCCCGCAAATCCCTCACCGCCCGATGGACTTCCTCGCGGCTGTGTTTCAACAGACGCTTCGCCAGTTCGAGATGCTCGTTGTCGGATTGTTTGCCCGCCGCCTGCAGTTGCAACGCCACGCCGGTGAGCGATTGCTCGAGGCTGTCGTGCAGATCCGTCGCAAGGATCTTGCGCTCCTCCTCGCGCCGCCTGACCTCCGCCTCCGCTTCCTGCCTCGCCAGGATTTCTTTCTTCAAACGTTGGTTCCTCGATTGCAACCCCGACGCCCAGATCATCGCGATGATCAGAACCACGAGCATCGCCGACAACGCGTAGGCGAGCCGCCTCACCGTCCACCAGGATGCCTGTTCCACCACCTTCACATCCTCGATGCTCCTCAACAAAAGCCTCGCCGATTCCGGCCGGTAAACCGCGGCGAACTTCCTCCGCGATCCGAGTTCGACCTGACAAACCCCCGTCAGTTTCACACGGCTTCCCGGGATCATCGTGGGCAATGCCGTCATCCCGACCGGGATCTCCGCCGGCACGATCAACGGACCAGCCCGGACCATCAGAACGGCCCTTCCGTTTTTCTCGGAAACACTCTCGAGCACCCCTTCGGTCGTCACCAGCCGCGCGTCCTCGCCGCCGGCCACCAGATCGTGCAGCGAAAGATGCACCGCCGCCAGCGATCCGTCCCTTCCCACCTTGCGGAAATCCGCATCCTCGAGAATCGCGGAATAACCACTGATCGATGCGAACGCCGCCACGTCCACGCGGTCGCCGGGCTTCAGCGGTTCCATCCGCCGTGACTTCACCAGGATGCCGACCTTCCCGTCCTGCAGATAAAAGAATTCGCCCGGCCAATGCAGCGTCACCACTCCCTGCACCCTCACCCGGTGGGCCGACGCCTCGACCGGCCGATAGCGCAGCAGCTGTTCGACCCTCGTCACCGGCATTTCAAATGGGGGCTGGGGCGCATTCTTGAAAACCTCGATCTGGCTGTCGTCGCAGGTCATCAACCGGAACCCGAACGGCTGGCGGCTCTGGTTGAAATAGTGGAACGGCACCGCACGCACCCGCACCACGGAATCGACCAGTTTCTCCAACCCGGCCGCCGGTTTCAACGCCGCGAAAACCTCCGCCCGCCCGCCCTTCATCTGGAGCGTCAGGATCGAGCTCGGAGGAGCCACCGCGGGATCATACTGGACGTCCCGTACAATCCCCTCGATCTCCACGAACTGGCTGTCCATCGATCCGTTTTCCAGCGCGGCGAAATCCGTCACCTTCGCATCCGGCAGACCGTAGCCTCCGGTGAAGGTGAAGGAATCCACCGACAGACAAGGCGGCCCCATTCCCGCCTGCACCGTCCCCGTCAGGTGCAATTCATCTCCGAGTTTCAGTTTCGTCGCCCCGCCATTCCGGACGAAGGTGTAGATCCCCGCGGTACCGTCGTGCACCGCGATCTCCGTCCGGTTTTTCCATACCGCGACGAAGATGACATTGGCCGTCAGCGTGACCGCCGGATTGGTCGCGACGACCTCCGGTGGCAGCCTCCGGATTTCCGCGATGGACTGCGGTTGCGCCGACGCGGGTGACAATAGCCCCCAGGCCAACCAACCGATCCATCCGAACGCACTCCGCCTCATCGCCCAACCATAAGCAGCGCCACCGAACGTCCGGCAAGCCCGATCTCCGTGGCCGTACTCCCCACGCATCCCCGTATCCGCGATCGCGGAATAGGATCCGGGCCGGTTTTGTGACACCTTCTCCTTGTCAGCGCGACGGACTCCCCCCGGTTCGGAAACGACGGCGAAACTCCCCCCAATAGAACCCGGCGGCCGACGAATCCCCCCTTCGTGGCCGCCGTTCTTCTTTTCCGGAGAATTTGTGAGAATATCCTCACACCCCGGAGGTCCGTGAAATAACTCTCATGGCGGCACCCTGTGCGGACGCTCCACGAATTCCCCGAACCCATGCCCGAAATCAACGCATACACCGAGGTTGTACGCGCGCACCACTCGAGCCTGCGCTACTTCATCCGTTCGCTCGGCGTCCAGTCCGCATGGGTGGACGATCTCGCCCAGGAAGCGTTTCTCCTCGCCTACCGGAAATGGGAGGAGCTCGACGATGCCGCCAACGCCGGCGCATGGCTCCGCGCCATCGCCCGCAACCTCGTCATGAACGAGATCACCAAGACCAACCGCCGCCAGCGCCTCATCGACGAAAATCTCACCACCCTTCTGCTCGACGCCGAGGGAGAACCCGAGAAACCCGGCGCGGCCGATGATCTCGGGATCCGCGCTCGGGCCCTCGGCGATTGCATGCAGGAGCTCTCCGACCGCGCCCGCAAGATCATCCGCGCCCGTTATTTCGACGAACGGAACTCCACCGAAATCGGCGAGGACCTGCGCATGCAGCCCGCCACGGTGAGAAAGGTCCTTTTCAACTCCCGCCAGATCCTCGCCGACTGCCTCCGCGGGAAAGCCATTCACGATGCCTGCTGACATGTCACCCATCGATCCGAACGACCTGATCGAGCGGCTGCTCGAAAACCAGCTCACGGAAGCCGAACGCACGGAGCTGCTCGCGCTGCTGCGTTACGATCCCGACCTGCGGCGGCGGCTTTCGCAGCATCTGGAGATTTCCGAAGCACTCTCCCGGCTCCAACCGCAGCGGCAGGATGAGAATTTCATCCGCAGCACCGCCGGCCACGTGATGTCGCTCGATACCGAGCAGGAAGACGAATTCGTCCACGGCATCACCCGCCGCATCGTCCGGAAAAACTGGAGCCGTCGCGCGGCCATCGCCGCGATGGTCACGCTCGCCGCCACCGGAGGATTCCTTGCGTGGCAGTACATTCCCGGCTCCCGGCCCGTCGCCTTCATGGCGCAGATCGACGGGAACGGAAACATCATCAGCACCAGCGGCATCCCCGCGGGCTTCAAGCATGCCCCGTCCACCGGTCTCTACCGGCTCAATTTCACCAACGGCGCCGTCGTCGCCGTCGAAGGACCCGCCGATTTCGTCGTCGAGTCCGACATGCGCATGCGCCTCCACTCCGGCCGGCTCAACGCCTGGTGTCCTGAAAGCGCGCACGGGTTCCAGGTCGCCACCGCCACCGGCACGGTCACGGACCTCGGCACTTCATTCGGCGTTTCCGCTTCGGCGGACGGCGCTTCGGATTTCCTCGTGATGGACGGACTCATCGAAGTCAGCCGCAAAGGCGAAACGCGCCGTCTCGACGAAGGCAAGGCCGTCCGCACCGAACACGGCGCCGGCATCCGCGAACTCGCGTTCGAGCCAACCCCTTTCGAAAGAACCTGGCCCCTCGCATCCGGCATTCTCGCGACCACCGGAGAAGTCCGTCCCGCACCTCCCGGAACCGCACAACAGCTTTCGCAACTCGAGGATGACAATTCCGTCCTCGTCATTCCGGAGAAACGCAACGTGCCGTTCAACGAACCGCTCTTCGCCGAAATCGTGGAACCCGGAATCTTCTCGTCCGAAAACGCGGATCAACTCAACCAGCTCCCGGCCGATCCCTCAAAACGCCTCCGCAGTTTCCTCGTGCGCTACAACCCGAAATACTCGAACGATTTCAAGCAGTTCCGGGGCTCCGTCACCTTCGACCGCCCTGTTCTCGCGATCTGCTGCCAGGGCAAATTCCTCGAAGCCACCGATGCGGTTTTCGCCAACGGAACCTACGATGACAAAAGCGAGGAAGCCCGGAAATTCCGCGGCGTCGATCTCGATCAACCGAAGAAATTCTCGGATGACATCGAGCTCTCCGCCGACCGCCGCACCGTGGATGTCTTCTTCAGCGCCGGAGTCTCCAGCGACGACATCCGGGTGATCCTCCTCGAGGAGTGATCTCACCCGCCCGCCGGGAAATCAAAGCTCGTCGGCCGGTGTTACACCCCGGATTCCGGCGAGCTTCTTCGAGAGCTCCTTCACCTTCTCCGGATGCTGCGAAGCGACGTTGGTCGTCTCCTTCAGATCCACCGCGAGATTGTAGAGCGCCGCTTTGCCAACCTTCCTGCCCGCTTCCACATATTTCCAGTCACCGACCCGCAGCGCGAGCTGGTTCTTTCCGGAATGCTCGACGATGAACTCGCGGCCTTTGGTGTCACCCGTCAACGCCGCGCTCATTTCCTGACTGTCGGGAAACACGTCCGCCGGGATTTCCTTGCCCGCCACTTTCGCGAACGTGCGCGCGAAATCCACCTGGCTGATCATCGCGTCGCTCACCTTTCCTCCGGCGATCTTCTCCGGCCAGCGGACGATGAACGGAACACGGGTGCCACCTTCATCGATCGAATACTTGCCACCCTTGAGAGGTCCCGCAGGTTGGTGATCACCGAGTTTGGAAATCGATTGGTCCACATAGCCGTCATTGACCACCGGACCATTGTCGCTTGAGAAAATCACCAGCGTGTTCTTCGCAAGACCCAGCTCATCCAGGACGCGGAGCACTTCACCGACCTGCCAATCCCCCTGCACGATCGAATCACCGCGTGGTCCCATCGTGGTTTTTCCGACGAAGCGTGGATGCGGCACACGCGGCACGTGGACATCCTGAAGCCCGTAATACAGGAAGAACGGCTTGTCCTTCGACTCCGTGATGAACTTCACCGCCTCCTTCGCGAACACGTCGGCCATTTCCTCATCCTTCCACAAGGCCGCCTTCCCGCCTTTCATGAACCCGATGCGGCCGATGCCGTTGATCACCGCGTTGTTGTGCCCGTGCACCCAGTCCATCTTCAGTTCCTTCCGGTTCGTCACACCATCCGTCAGTCCCGGAAAACCATGACGATAGGAAACCTCGATCGGATCGGCCGGATCGAGATTCTCGACCTTTCCATCACGAACGTAAACGCACGGCACACGATCTCCGGTCGCAGCCATGATGAACGACGAATCAAAGCCGATTTCCCGCGGCCCTGGTTTGATTTCCGCGTTCCAATCGGGGCCGCTCTCAGGCCCAAGTCCGAGATGCCATTTGCCGACGGCACCGGTCCGATAGCCGGCGTCCTTCAACACGCTTGCCAGCGTCGGTTTCGCCGCATCGATGATCAGACCCGCATCCCCCGGAAGGATGCCCGTGCCTTCCTGACGAAACGCATATTTCCCCGTGAGCATCGAAAACCGCGACGGCGTGCAGGTGGACGACGTGCAATAGCCCGAACGGAAATTGATTCCTTCTTTCGCGATCCGATCGATGTTCGGCGTGGTCACCGCCGTCGCTCCATTCGCCGAAATATCCCCATAGCCGAGATCGTCCGCGTAAATCAGCACGATGTTCGGT
>DATLIO010000522.1:0-3839 GCA_035539355.1 Luteolibacter sp. | reverse complement strand
AATGGGGCTCACCTACGACGAGAAGCTCCTCTCGTTCAAATCGCGGATCACCAAACAGTTCCCCGAAAAATTCGCCGAGTGGATCAAGGCGATGCCGGAGAACGTCGATCTCGACATCGACCTCCGCCTGAGATCGATCCTCGCCGACCCGGTCACCGCCGCCGTCCGCTTCGAGGTCGTCGGCCAGGACATCGACTGGTTCGACCTCCGCATCGTCATCGACGTCCAGGGCGTCAACCTTTCCAAAGCCCAGATCCGCCAGCTCGTCGCCGCCCGTGGCGGTTACGTCCGCATGGAGGACGGTTCGTGGATGCGCCTCGAAATCAAACTCGACGCCGACCAACGCGAAGCCGTCACCCGTCTCGGTCTCGATCCGTTCGACCTTTCCGGTGAAACCCACCGCATGCACGCCCTGCAGCTCGCCGATCCGAAGGCCGCCGAGGTCTTCGATCCGAAAGCCTGGGAGCGCATCAAGAACCGCGCCGGCGACATCCAGCTCGAAGTCAATCCGGACGTTCCGGAAGGCCTCAACGCGACGCTCCGCCCATACCAGATCGACGGCTTCAAGTTCCTCGCCTACCTCGCGACGAACAATTTCGGCGGTATCCTCGCCGACGACATGGGTCTCGGAAAAACGATCCAGTCGCTCACCTACCTGCTCTGGCTGTTCGAGGAAAACGTCCGCGCCAAAGGCATGAAGAAGCCGGCCCTCGTCGTCTGTCCGAAGTCGGTTCTCGACGTCTGGTACAGCGAAGCAGGCAAGTTCACCCCGCAGCTCCGCGTCAAGATCCTCAAGAACCGCGAGGACATCAACGTTCCGGAAATCCAGAACGAGATCGACATCCTCGTCCTCAACTACGCGCAGCTCCGCGTCTGCGGTGACCTCCTCAACGAAGTGAAATGGCTCACCACCATTCTCGACGAAGGCCAACAGATCAAAAACCCGGATTCGAAAGCCGCGAAATCGGCCCGCGAACTGGATTCGCAGAACCGCCTGGTCCTCACCGGCACGCCGATCGAGAACCGCCTGCTCGACATGTGGTCGCTCATGGCGTTCGCGATGCCCGGCGTCCTCGGTTCCCGCGCCTACTTCAAGAAGCGCTTCGACAAACGGAAGGATCCCCTTTCCCAGACCCGCCTCGCTTCCCGCCTCCGCCCGTTCCTTCTCCGCCGGACCAAACTCCAGGTCGCCCAGGATCTCCCGCCGCGGACCGAAGAGGAGGTCTATTCGAAAATGGAAGGCGTCCAGCTCGAGCTCTACAAGAACGAGCTCAAGCGCATCCAGAAAGCCCTCCTCGGACTCGACTCGGACGAAGCGGTCAAAAAGAACTCGTTCGCGATCCTGCAAGGCCTCATGCGCCTCCGCCAGATCTGCTGTCACCCGGGCCTCATCGATCCGAAATACCTCAAGGAAGAGTCCGCCAAAATGGAGTCGCTCTTCTACCTCCTGGACCAGCTCCACGAGGAAGGTCACAAGGTCCTCGTCTTCTCGCAGTTCGTCTCGATGCTCGACCTCATCAAGGCCCGCCTCGAACTCGAAAGCCGTCCTTACCACTACCTCACCGGCCAGACGAAAGACCGGAAAGGCGAAATCGAACGCTTCCAGACGACCAAGGATCCATCCGTCTTCATGCTTTCGCTGAAAGCCGGTGGCGCCGGTCTGAACCTGACCTCCGCGTCCTACGTCATCCTCTACGATCCATGGTGGAACCCCGCCGTGGAAAACCAGGCGATCGACCGTACGCACCGGATCGGCCAGAAGAACAAGGTCATCGCCTACCGTCTCCTCACCCGCGACACCGTCGAAGAGAAGATCCGGATCCTCCAGCACCAGAAGACCCAGCTCGTCACCAACGTGCTCGGCGACGAAGGCTTCGCCTCGAACCTCGGCCTGGACGATCTGCAGTTCATCCTCAACCACTCGATCGACGACGAAGAGGAAGCGGTGAAGAAATAATCAAAGGAACGCCGGTCTTCGGACCGGCGTTTTTCATTTCGGGCAGGCATGAAAATCAGCAACCGTCTGGGAATCCTCGTGCTGATAGCCGGGGTGGTGATGGCGACGTGGGCCATCAGTCGCTCGATCGATCATGTCCCATTACGACTGGCCACCCATTTCGACGCCGGAGGCAAAGCGGATGGCTGGATGGACAGGGACCGTTTCCGCATATCGATGGGCGCTGCGATGGCAGCCCTGTCTTTGTTCCTGATCCTTGTCACGCTTCTGATCCGTCACCTGCCCGACAGATTCATCAATCTGCCAAACCGCCAGTTCTGGTTTTCCCCACAAAGGCGGGATGAAGCCTTCGCCGCCATCCTTGATTTCGGCATGGCAGCGGCAGGAGCGACCCTTTGGCTTTTCTCCATGCTTTACCGCGAAGTCATCCGGGCAAACGAAACACCCGGGGCACTGTTCTCGCCTTCATGGCAGGTGATGACGCTTTCCATGTTGATCATCGGCGTTGGTCTCATACGTCTGTGGATGAAATTCGCCTCCACTCCGGCAAGCCGCTGAAGGGCCGCTCATTTCTCCGCCGACGACCGCAGATCGGAGCCGCATTACTTCGAGTGGATGTACTGCCAGATCGCCTCGTATTGCTTGCCGGCATCCCCTTCCAGCACGTCCGCGCGCTGTGAGGTGTTGCCTTCGGCATACTTCGGCATCTTCGTGCTCGGGGTCACCAGAGCCGGATTGTCCATCCAGCGATGGTAGTATTCCGGGCGAAGTCTTTCGGGAACCAGATGGAAATTGATCCCTTCCACTTCGAAAGCAGCCGTCGGTTTCACAGGTCCGACACCGTGGCAGGTCGTGCAGCCGAAACCTTCTTCCGCGCTGGCGAGCTTCTTGCCGATCGCCACCATTTCAGGATTCGTTTCCACTTTCACCGGCTCGCCGGGCTCGACACCGTGAAGCCGGGACAAACCTTCCGCCAGCGGGTTCGCATGACCCCGGAAAGCCGGCATGCGGGTTCCCAGCCACGGACGGGGACGCTGCTCGTTCGTACCGCCCAGCATTTTCTCCATGTAGCTGCTGTAAAGCATCTCGCCCATGAACGTCAGCTGAGGCCGGGTTTGATCGACGCGTTCATGCAATCCAGCGGCGTGCTCCGTCCACTTCTTGCTCTCCTCGTGCGTCGAACTGAGCAACGACTGTTTGCCGTCGATGTCATGGCAACCGGTGCAGCGCAGCGATTCGATCTGACGGCGCGCGAACTCGGCGGGCGTGTCACGCTTCAACGAATCGCCGCCACTCTTGCCGAACGCCACCAATGCGGCACGCGCTTCGTCGTCGAGGTTCAGCACCGGTGATTTGCCGCGCTTGTCGGCGGGAGCGGCACAGCCACCCGCGCTCCAGTCCTTTTTGAAAATGGCTTCCAGCGGAGCGATCTTGCCCGGCTCCATCGGCAAGCCCGGATGGCAGACACCGCATTGCAGCGAAGCCGCGACTTTCTCGCCCCGTGCGGCATCGCCTTTCGGAAATGGATGGGCCGACTTCGTTTCCTTGCCCGCCGAAGTCTTGGTGAGGAAAGCGGCGATCGAATTCGCCTCTTCATCGGACATATTGAAGTCCGGCATGCCGGTGAAGGCATGATACATGTCCGGCTTCTTCAGGAACGCCACCAACGCGCCCGCCTGGTATTTCGAAGCGACGTTGTTGAGCGGCACCCGTTTCGGATCGAGATCCAGGCCGTTCTTGTCCGGTGGATTGTGGCACGCCACGCAACCGAGCTCGTGGAAATGCAGACCACCTTTCTGCGAAAGCGATGCATCCGGCGCAGGTGTCGGAGCACCGCCCAGTTTCGAAGTCGCGAGGAAGGCCGTCAACAGGCGGCCGATCT
>DATLIO010000521.1:0-2875 GCA_035539355.1 Luteolibacter sp. | reverse complement strand
ACTCGAGCGTGTTCAGACCGAGGGATCCGGTAAGACGGAGTGACGGGAAACGCTCGGCATCGGCCGCGCGGGTGCTGGCCGCGGCGGCGAGAAGCTGATACCCGGCGACACGGACATCGGGACGCTGGCGGATGGTGTCGGCGGGAATGCCGACGGCGAGGCTGCGGGGTGGCGACGGAATGGCTTTCCGTCCGGAATTCAGGATGCCGTCGAGCGCGCCGGGATTTTTTCCGGCGAGCCGGCTGATCAGGTTGCGCGTTTGTGAAGCGGACTGCTCGAGCGACGGGATGGCCGCGAGGGCTTGTTGCAGGCTGGTGTACGCCTGATCGGATTCGAGGTTGTCGATGGTGCCGGCCTGCAGGCGGATCTTGGCGAGGTTGTAGGTTTCCTCGCGGATCTTGAGGCTGGCGCGGACGGTGTCGAGCCGGGCTTCGATCGAGCGCAGGTTCACATAGGCGATGGCGACTTCCGAAGCGATCGCGGCGTGGACGGAGTGGTAGTTCTCCTCCGTGGCCTGGAGATTCGCGGAAGCGACCAGCAACTGGCTGCGGAGACGGCCGAAAAGATCGGCTTCCCACGAGGCGTTCAGATTCGCGGAAATCGAGTTCGAGGTGCTGTTGACGCTGTTGCGGCTGTCGGCGTCCCAATTCGCGCCTGCGGAACCGGTGAGGGTGGGGAAAAGGCTGGAGCGCTGGGCGTCCTGGTTCGCCTTCGATTCGCGGATCCGGGCGGCGGCGGTGGCGATGTCAGGGCTGTCCTGCAGTGCGATCGAGACGACCTTTGAAAGCGTGGGATCACCAAATTGGTTCCACCAACGGGAGAGATCGCGGTTCGGGGCGGCCACCGGAAATTTTCCGGCGTTCTTCCATTCCGCAGGCAACGGATGATTCGCGTTGGGAGAGGTGATCGAGGCGCAACCCACCAATACAAAGGTGGTGGCGGAAAAGCTGAGGACGCGGGGCGAGGTCATCTGGAAAGTGTGCGGACGCTAGTCGTAACCACCTTTAGGGAAGGTGAAGAGGAGGGAGGATGCCGGAAAATTCCATTTCAACTCCACTGTTCCGGGACCCGCCGGTCCTTTCCCTGTTTGAATCGGAGCTGGCGTCACAGGGCACCGAACCGGCGGTGGCGGCCCTGGTATTCCTTGACGCTTTCGAAGAGGTCTCCCTGGCGGAATTCCGGCCAGTATTTTTTGACGATCACGATTTCAGCGTAGCTGATCTGCCAGAGCAGGAAATTCGAGACCCGCAGTTCGCCGGAAGTGCGGATGAGGAGATCGGGATCGGGAATGCCTTTGGTCTGGAGGCGGGAGGAGAAAACAGCGTGATCGATCGATGATGGATCGATTTTTCCGGCGGCGGCATCTTCGGCGAGCGCTTTGGCGGCGGCGACGATTTCCTCGCGCGAGCCGTAGGAAAGGGCGAGCACGAGGGTCATCGAATCGTTGCCGGCGGTCTTCGCGATGATCCTTTCCAGCCGGGCGCGGGTCTTTTCAGGGAGGCGTTCGATCTGTCCGATCGCCTGCAGACGGACGTTCTGTTTGTCGAGTTCCTTGGATTGGTCGTCGAGGAAACGGTCGAGAAGGTTCATCAGTGCCTGGACCTCGTCTTCGGGACGGTTCCAGTTCTCCGATGAGAACGCGTAGAGGGTGAGGAAACCGACGCCGAGTTCCTTGCAGGCTTCCATCACCTCGCGGATCGATTCCGCTCCCGCGCGGTGACCTTCACGGCGCGGAAGGCCGCGCTGTTTGGCCCAGCGGCCATTCCCATCCATGATGATGGCGATATGGCGGGGGATGTCCGGGTGCTGGCCCATGGTCGGCGTTTGCGGAGCGGGAGCGAGGGTTGGGATTTTCATCGGGGCGGATGGGACCCCGCCCCGGTGAAGCGGTGATGAAAGGACGGTGAAGAATCAGGCGATGAGCGTCTGGCTGCGATCGGGTCCGACGCCGACGAATGCGATCGGCGCGCCGCAGAGTTCGGAAAGGCGGTTGAGATAAGCCTTCGCGTTGGCCGGGAGATCCTCGAAGCGGGTGATGGCGGTGGTGTCTGTCTGCCAGCCGGGGAGGGTTTCGTAGACGGGGGTCGCACGATCCCATGCGCCGCGGCTTGCGGGCGGGAGTTCATGGATTTCACCGTCGATCTCGTAGCCGGTGCAAATACTAAGGGTCTCGTAGTTGTCGAGTCCGTCGACGTTGGTGACGGCGAGTCCGGTGACGCCGTTCACCATGCAGGCGAAACGGAGGAGGACGGTGTCCAGCCAGCCGCAGCCGCGCGGACGGCCGGAAACGACGCCGAATTCGCGGCCGAGGCCGTGCAGGTATTCGGAAAGTCCTTCGTCGACGGTCGGGAACCAGCCGCTGCCGACACGGGTCGTGTAGGCTTTGCAGACGCCGATGACGCGCTGGATCGCATTCGGCGGAAGTCCGGAACCGGTGCATGATCCACCGGAAGTGGTGTTCGACGAAGTGACGAACGGATAGGTGCCGAAGTCGATGTCGAGGAGTGTGCCCTGGGCACCTTCGAAAAGGATCGTTTCACCGGCTTTCCATGCCTTGTGCAGGACGGGGATCGTGTTGGTGACGTGCGGCCGGAGGCGTTCGAACGCGGTGTAGACTTCACTGACAACCTGCTCCGCGGTGAATTGGGGGAGGTCGTATTTCGCGAGGATCTCGTTCACCTCGGTGACGCGGCGGGCGATCTGGGCGACGGCGAATTCCTTGTCGAGAAGGTCGGCGATGCGGAGGCCGCAGCGGTTCACCTTGTCGGCGTAGGTCGGGCCGATGCCGCGTTTGGTGGTGCCGATCTTCTGGTCGCCGAGGGCGATTTCACGGGCGGCATCGAGTTCCTTGTGGAAAGGAAGGACGACGTGGGCG
>DATLIO010000520.1:0-3246 GCA_035539355.1 Luteolibacter sp. | reverse complement strand
TCGCTCGGGGAACATCATTTCAGCCAGCGCGGCGATGGTGCGGCGCTATGGATTGAGATCGCTTGAAGAACTGACGGGAAAGAACGATCGCGATTTTTTTCCTCCGCACATCGCGAAAGGGATCGTCGATGACGACCATCTCGTCATGTCGACGGGAAAGCCGATCCTCGGTCGCGTCGAGGTCTTGTTCGATGAGAACCGCATCCTCGATTGGTACACGACGAACAAATTCCCGCTTTATGCGCTGGATGGTAGTGTGGTCGGAGTGATCGGCACGACGCACAGTCTCGGTGAAAAGCGCGGCACCTTTCTGGCGAACGCGCGCATCAGCAAAGCGGTGGAACGCATCCAGACGGCCTACGCGGAGCGCCTCACGATCGGCGGCCTGGCGGCTTTGTCGGGGCTGAGCGACCGCCAGTTCCGCAGGCAGTTCCAGCAGGTTTTCGAAATGAGCCCGCAGGAGTTCATCCACAAGACGCGGGTCCAGGCGGGGTGCAAGCTGCTCAAGCAAAGCGATGCGCCGATCTCCTCCATCGCAACCGACTGCGGGTTCTGCGACCAGAGTTCGTTCACGCACTATTTCCGCAGGTATCTGGGCATCACGCCGCTGCAGTTCCGGAAAGGATTGCTCGCGCCTTCGATGTAGGATTGTCAGGGGGAATGCCGTATCGGATGGCCGTGAATCTCCGACTTCTTCCCTTGTTCGCGGCGATGACCTCCGTCGCTTTCGCGCAACCCCGTCCTTTGGAGGGGAATCCTGGAAATGTGTTCGTGAAGGGACAGGAAGTGATCGTGCGCACTTCCGAGGGCGAGGGAACAAAGTGGATCTGCGTGGACTATGACGACCAGCAGATCGCCGGAGGGAGCGGCGGCGAGGCCAAGCTGGGGAAAGTCGGAACCGGTTATTATGAGATCTGGCAGCTGGCGGACGATGGTTCACGGAAATCCCGCACGACCTTCGCCGTGCTGGAACCGCTGAAAGTTCCGGTGCCGGAGAACACACCGATCGCGATCGATACGGCGGCATCGTGGTTTTTCCGTGATGAGAAGAAGCCGTTCGGTCTGAAACAGGCGGCGAACCTTTCGGCGCTTGCCGGAGCGAAATGGGTGCGGGACCGGTTGAGTTGGACAGAGACCGAACCGGAGAAGGGGAAATTCATCGGCGAATCGATCTACGACAAAAGCGCTGCGGCGTTCTCGGCAGAGGGCATCAAGGTGCTGCAGGTTTTCCACGACACGCCGCCATGGGCGGGCAAACGGCCGAAGTATTATCCGGACGATTACCGCGATGTTTACACTTATCTCCGGACGATGTCCGCCCGGTGGAAGGGCAAGGTCCAGGCCTGGGAACCGTGGAACGAAGGGGACACGACCAACTTCGGCGGACACACGGGAGCGGAAATGATGGCCTATCAGCGGGCGGCTTATCACGGCATCCGCGCGGGAAATCCGGACGCCATCGTCTGTCAGAACGTATTCGCGGAACACCACAAGACCGGTGTCCTGGAAAACTTCATCGAGAATCAGATTTCCGACGAGCCGGGTCTTTCCCGTCTGCCGTTCGACACCTTCAATTTCCATCACTACATCCAGCCCGGAAATATCCCGGCATCCTACGACGACATGAAGCAGGCGGCGAATGCCCTGCCGATATGGGTGACGGAGTCGTATTTCCATTTCCGGCAGGGAGTGAAGAAGAGCGATCTCGAGCTTTCGGCGGATCAGAGGAAACAACGGGCGCGTTTCGTCACGACGAATCTGGTAACGGCGTTGAATGAGGAACCCGCGATGTTCTTCACGTTCGTGCTGCCACACTATGTCGAGAACGGCGTTCTGTTTGGAATGTTGAACGGGGACGGAAGCCCACGTGCGGATTATGTCGCGCTGGCCGCTGCGGGACGTTTACTGGCAGGCGCGCAAGCGACGGGTCAATTGGATGGCGAATCGTCCGCTTACACGTTCCGGGCGCAGCCTGATGGCGTCATGAAGAGGGTCGTGGTGCTCTGGTCGGCGGAGGAGAAGGCGTTGCCTCAATCGCTCGCCGGATTTGAGAAGGCATACGATTTCCTCGGGCGTGAAATCTCTCCGAAGACGATCGGCAAGGATCCGGTTTATCTGATTCTTCCTTTGGCGAAACCGTTGGATGTCGAGGCTCCGGCCACGCTCCGCCCGCCCGATCAGGATGCCGCCAGTCCTTTCGTGATCCAGGCGGTCTTTCCGCCCGAGCGGCTCCGCCTTGCCAGTTCTTCATGGCAGGTGAAGCAGAGCGAAACGCTTCCCGTGCCGCTGCGTTTCTATCATTTCGGAAAAGGTGAGCAGAAGGTGTCGGTGACGATCGAAGCTGAACCCGCGCTGATAGTTTCCCTGTCCCCGGACAAATTCACCATCACTCCCGGAGGCCGGATGGATGGGACGATGAACATCGGCTGGAGCGGTGCCAAGGTTCCGGCCCGTCCTTTGCGGGTGAAGGTCACCGCGAAAGCGGAAGGTCTGCCACCCTGTGATGCGGTGTTCCGGATTTCCACGGAGATGGGCGATGTCGAACCGTCGTCGATGAAACCGCTGGCCGCTTCAAAGGATGCCGGGACATGGAAACCCGGATCGAGCAAAGGCAAACTGGATTTCAACGTGAATGAGGGGACGGTGAACGTCGCGGCCGAACTTGGAGAAGGGGACCGGTGGGTGTATCCGTGGCATTCCGTTGCAGAGAGTGAAAAGCCTGCCCAAGGAACCGAGGGAATTGCTTTCACCCTCACTCCGAAAAAGGGCGATGCGGTTTATCATGTCATGCTCCGCGAGCCGGGAGGTGCCACGTATTCCGCGAGTCTCGGACACGTGGCCGCGGATGGGAAACCCCGTCGTGTTGTCATGACATTCGACGAATTCCATTGGGCGAACCACTCGCCGGAGGACCAGAACCACCAGCTCGATCTCGGGTCGATCGAGGCCATCGCGATCGGTGGAAATCCAAAGGATGCCGAATTTTCCTACTCGGCCGGTGATCTCAAGTGGGTGAATTTCGCCGAGTGACCGGCCCTTCACGCCTGTTTTCGGGCAAAGTGGAGGTTTTTCGGGAAAAGTGCGACTAGCTTGTCCCGATCGGCCGATCCCGTTCGTCGATCTTTTGAAACCACCAATCAAACGACCGATGAAACCAAAAACGATGATGATGGGATGTCTGGCCGCGGTTTGCTCCGTGATGACCCTTTCCGCGCAGCAGATGCCGGAAATGCCGAAGCCGCAGAA
>DATLIO010000519.1:0-2955 GCA_035539355.1 Luteolibacter sp. | reverse complement strand
GGCAACAACCGTCTCGTCTTCGACAAGGACAGCGCGCTTTATGTCGGCAAGACCGCCCTCTCGTGGGCCGGTTCCTTCGGCATCACCCGCGTGAAATGGAACGGCAAACCCTTCGCTTCCATCGACGGCGTGAAAGCGACGTCCACGGGATTCACCGTAGCTCTTTCCGAACCCGCCGACCCTTCCACGCTTTCCGGCATCGTCACGAAGCGCCACACCTACAAATACCACTCCAACTACGGCTCCTCGAAGATCGACGAAACCACCCTCCCCGCCAAAACCACGCTTTCCGACGACGGCAAGACCCTCACCCTCGATCTCGGCGGCCCGTTGAAGGAGAAATACCTCCACCTCATCGACCTCACCGCCGTCCGCACGAAATCCGGCAACGCGATCCTCGGATCGAAAGCCTGGTATCAGGTCAACAAAGCACCCTGATCACGGCCGATACGCGTGCCGGTTCCGCAGCACGCTGTCATACACCGGCTGCGGCGTGCACAGACGGTCGATGAGTTTTTCCCAGACGTCGTGGCCTTTGAGGATCTCGACTTCGATGCGGAGGAAATAGATCGGGACGTTGAGCTCCGTCGGACGCGGGAAACGGACGGCGTCCTTCTCCGTGGTGATCATCAGGTCCATGTCACGCTCGACGCAGCGCTGCATGAACTGGTCGACGTCCTTCCTGGCGAATCGATGGTGATCCGAGAAATGGCGTCTCACCTCCACCCTCGCGCCGAGTTTCTCCAATGACCGCTCGAACGATTCCGGCACGGCGATGGCGCTGATGGCGCCGACCCATTTGCCCTTGAGAAAATGCAGCGGCTTGCGTTCGCGGGTGAAGAGGTTTTCGAGATAGATCGGGCCGTGGGTGGTTTCGACGATCTCGGCGGTGCGGTTGTATTTCCGGATGCGCTTGATCAGCGCTTCGTTCGATTTGCCGTCGCACTTCGTCAGGAAGATGTAGCTCGCGCGGCGGAGATTTTTCGGCGGTTCGCGGAGGGTGCCGCGCGGCAGCAGCGCTTCGGTGCCGAACGGCGACCCGGCGTCGACGAGCACGATGTCGATGGCGTGCGCGAGGTTGAGGTATTGCATGCCGTCATCGAGAACGAGCGTGTCCGCCTCGAGCTGGCTGATCGCGAAACGCCCGCCTTTGACGCGGTCCTTGTCGACCACGACGGAAACACCATCGAGGTTGCGGGCGAGCATGAACGGCTCGTCGCCGGCATGGCGTGAATCGAGCAACAGCGCCCGGCCGGTGGAAACGACGCGGGGCATTTTCTCCGCCGGGAACATTTTCCCGGACTCCGTCTTCCACTTCTGCGGGCGGTCCAGCTTCTTGCTTTTATAACCGCGGGAAAGGATCGCCACCTTGCGGCCGCGGTCGCGCAACGACTTCGCCAGCAGTTCGGTGACCGGGGTTTTCCCCGTGCCGCCCACCGTGATGTTGCCGATGGAAACGACGACGGTGCCGAGGTAGGCCTGATCTTTCCAACCCTTGCGGAAGAGCATCAGCCGCATCTGCACCAGCAGGCGGAAGATCCCCGAGAGCCCGGTCATGGCCAGCCGCATCATGGCCGCCCGGAAACCTTTCGCCCGCCCGAAGATCACATCGGATCCCCAGCGTTCGAGTTCGGCGAGCATTTCCTTCATCGGCGGACGCAGAATGGCCGCTTACCGGGAACGGGATCAAGCGCTGAAAAACACCCGCTCGATGACCCAGCAAAGACCGAACGATGCGATGATGCCGGAACCGACCGCCTGCCAGCCCCACTTCCTCACTCCGAGAAGCAGCAGGAACGCGGCACCGAGCACGGTGATCTGCGCCAGTTCCACACCGACGTTGAAGCCGAGCAGCGGCACGATCTGGTTTTGTTTCGGCACCCCTACGAGCTTTTCACCCAGCACGCTGGCAAAGCCGAGACCGTGGACGAGGCCGAACAGGAAAACGATGATGTAGCGGAATCTGCCCGGATCCCGGAACAGGATGTTCTCGATGCCGATCCACGCGATGCTGGCGGCGATGAAAATTTCAACGGGTTTCCCCGGCACATTCACATAGCCGAGCACGGCCAGCGCGAGCGTGAGCGAGTGGGCGATGGTGAACAGCAGCGATTGGATCGCGAGCGGCTTCCATTTCGGACGCAGCAGGAAAAGACCGAGGATGAACGCGAGGTGATCCAGTCCGAGCGGCAGCACGTGGTGGAATCCGGAGATCACCCAGTCCGTCACACTCGTCTTGGCCGGCTCGACTTTCTCGGCTTCATCGACGGTGAGCATGATCACCGAGCTCCCTGATCTGGCGGTCACCACCGATTCACCGGCTTCATCATTCACGGCGATGAACTCGGAGTTCTGGTCATCGGTCCAATGCACCTTGAGGGAACCCGGCCCCGGTTGGACCTTCGCGATGATTTTCACGGAAAGCAGCGCGGTGTCACCCGCGTCGTCCGGCAGCTCGAAAGGCTGCTTTTCAAAGTCAGGGAAGCTGATGGTCCACGGCACGTCCTTGTCGGCGAAAGTGAACTTCAGGATTTTCCGGAGCGTGTTCTCCGTTTCCTTCCGCATGCGCTCCAGTTTTTCCGGCGGCGCTTCCATCGTCGCCTTCCGGCTCAACGGGGCTTCGCCGGGGATCGACCGCATTTCGGGAAGCATGAACGCGATGTCCATTTCCCCGAGCAACCGCCACTCCTTGTCATCGGCCTGGAACTCGAATTCCACCGCATCGATCTGATGCGCGCGCGCAACGGACGAGGCAGCGAAAAGAAGGCAGAAACTGAAAAGGAGAAGGCGGAGCTGTTTCATCGGGAACGAAGTTATTTGGCGATCAGCGTGATCTCGTCCTTGCCGGGAACGGCGTCATAGCGGACGACCCCATTGCTGACCGTGACGGTGGTTTCCTTGCCGGCCTGTTTCACCACGCAGCTTTTCCATGCGGCGGGGACGGAGGTTTCAAGG
>DATLIO010000518.1:0-8046 GCA_035539355.1 Luteolibacter sp. | reverse complement strand
GACAGGTGGTTGAATTCGTGGGAAAGCACCGCCTTGAACTCGTCCGGTTCGAGCGAATCCATCAGTGGCAGGCCGAGGCTCAGATAGTTCCGGTAACAGCCGAAAATTCCCGCCAGGGGGACCTGCACCACCGACGCATTGAGTTCGGGTGTCAGGAGGATGCGATGGAATTTCACCCCTCCGGACGCTTCCGAGATCTCATCGATCAGTTCGAAAAGACGGGGCGCGTCGTTGGCGGTGAGGGAAACCCCTTCGGGAGCGGGCAGGCGGTTCCAGAGGCTGCGGACGATGGTGAAGCAAATGACCCCCGTGGCGATGGCAACGGCTCCGCCGAATTTGACGGACAGCACATTGGGTGCAAAAATGATCCACGCAACGGCGCTGGCAAGAATTCCCAGATTGAACGCCAGCGCCACGGCGAGGACGAAATAGCCCAGCATGGCCCAACGGATCGAGGCTTTCGTCAAGGTCTCCTCGCGGTCGCGATAGGACTTCTCCAGCTCCTCCACCAGTTCATCGAATGCGATTCGGTTCACGGCCGGAATTTGTCATCGGCCAGGCCTGGATGGTCAATGAGGACCGCGGTCAGTTCCGAATTTGAGCAATCCGCCTGTGGAAAAAAAACAGGCGCGTGGAACCTGTCCACGCGCCTGGATTGTTGGATTGGATTCACATCAGCTGCGCGCCGGCTTCCGCAAGTTCGGAGCGCTCGCCGCGGTTGAGGGCGACGTGGGCGACGAACGGTTGGCCCTTGAGCCGGTTCCTTGTGTAAACGAGACCGTTGCTGCGGCTGTCGACATACGGGTTGTCGATCTGGGCCGGGTCGCCGACGAGCACGAGTTTCGAATCGCGCGACATCCGGGTGACGACCGTCTTCGCTTCCTGCGGCGTGAGCTGCTGGGCTTCGTCGAGGACGAAGAAGCGGTTCGGGATCGAGCGGCCCCGGATGTAGCAAAGGGCTTCGATTTCAAGGATGCCCTGCTCCATCAGAAGTTCGTAAGGCTTCTTCGCGGGTGCGGATCCGGGATTCGGCTTCTGCTGTTTGCGCTTGGGTCCGAGCGGAACATTGGGCCGCATGAGCAGATCCAGCGCGTCGTGGATCGGCTGCAACCATGGCCGCATCTTTTCGTCGAGCGATCCCGGGAGAAAACCGAGCTGATCACCCATCGCGACGACCGGCCGGCTGACGGTGATGCCGGTGTATTTCCGGTTGAACATTTCGTGAAGGCCGGCGGCCACCGCGACGAGCGTTTTGCCGGTGCCGGCGTGACCGTAGCAGGTGACGAGCGAGATATCCGGATTGAGCAGCGCGTCGATGAGGCAGCGCTGGCCGAGATTGAGCGGCTTGAGCGTCTGGCCGTCCGGGATCTTGAGGACCTCCGGGATGTTGAGTTTGACGAAACGTCCGTCGAAGTGGAAGCGGGCCGGGATGGTCTGCTTTTCACCGGCGCCGAGGAGCACGTATTCGTTCACGGCGACGCCGGGGATGCGGTCCGGTGAAACCACGAGTTCGCCGGTGCTGGCGAAGCGGTGGAGTTCCATCGGATCGACTTCGATGCGGCGGACCTCGTAGTTCGACACCTCGCGGGCATCGACCTTGTCGTTGAGATAATCCTGGCACTCGATGCCCACGGAGCGGGCCTTGAGTTGCATGTTGATGTCCTTCGTGACGAGGACGACCGTCCGGTTGTGCTGCATCAGGAGCAAACACGCGGCGAGGATGCGGTGATCCACGCGCTCCTTGTCCGGGAAGATCCGGTGGAAGCGGTTGAGCTGGTCCGAATTCGTCGGGCAGCTCGAAGGGTCGTAGATGACCAGCCGGATCGTGCCACCGCCTTCGGTTTCCACTCCCTGGGTCACCTTGTTGGTGCATGAGAACATTTCCGTGAGCCGGCGGTGCACGCGTCGCGCGTTCGCCCCTCGTTCGGTCTGCTCGGATTTGAATTTATCGAGTTCGGAAAGCACATCCACCGGGATGCAGAGATGGTTTTCCTTGAAGCGTTCGAGCGCCGCGGGATCGTGCAGCAGAACGTTGGTATCCAGAACGTAGTTTTTGGCGTTCTGGTTCGATGCGGTCAGTCCGAAGTCGATGGGCTTGGGTCGAGGGTTTACGGACTGGCTCCTTGATCGGGTTTTGGGAACGGATTCCTCTTCAAGAAAAACAGCCTGCGACTCGTCGGGACGATGGATCATGGTTGGTGGGGTGGAAACGGGGCGGGTAACAGGGAGGATCCACCGGCCCGCCACCGGCGATCGCAAAGGCCACGGGTAGCGGCCGTTTACTACAGGTTCTCAAAGTAATTACAGAATTAACGAATTTTCAGATAACACAATCTCGTTTTTATTCTGTCGCCATCTTTTGGAGCAAGGCTCTCTGGATTTTTCCAAGTTCATTGCGAGGAATGACTTCGGTGAAGAGGGGCGGCTGCAATCGGCGGTATCCAAGGGCATGGGTCTGATACCGTGATAGCACGTTGAGGACCAACTCGGGGTCGACCGTCTTTTCGAAGATCGGAATGAGCCGGTGCTCGGCCCTCTCATCAGGCAAGGCGACGACCGCAAAGGTTCCGGGAATGAGTTTTCCGTCGGAGTATCCGATCAGTTCGCGTTCGATTTCCTCAGGGTCCACGAGTTCGCCGAGCACCTTCACGATGGCATCGGCACGGCCGAGCGGGGAAAGCAGGCGGCCGTCGAGCCGCACGCGGTCGGACGTCCGGTGCCAGTCACTACTACGTGCGACGTAGTTCCATCCGGAATCCCCGCGGACGAGGGCTCCGGAAAACAACGACGGTCCCGAGATTTCAAGGATGCCTTCATCACCGGAGCGGGCGTCCCAGATGTCCAGTAGGGGGATGTTTCCGATTTGATACGGTGAATCTAGTAGATCAAGTGGCTGTGTCGCGATCTGCGAACACGCTTCGGTCATGCCATAGCTTGCGAGCACGGGCCAGCCGAGCGAGCGGGCCGCTTTCCCTTGTTCTTCGGCGAGTCTTCCGCCGCCGACCACGATGGCTTTGAGCGTTGCGGGAGCGTGCAGGTCCGCGGCGATCAGATCATGGACCTGCGTGGGGACGAGCGAGGTGTGGGTGACTTCGTTTTTCCCCAGCCATTCGTGAAATGCGGCGGCATTCCACCGGCCGGGAAACATCTTCATCTCACAGGCCGCTTCGAAAGCGCGCGTCGCGACGCCGAAGCCGCCGACGTGATGCAGGGGAAGCGCGAGACCCCAACGTGAATCTTCCGTCACCTGCAGATGGCGGTTCACACAGGCGGCGGAAAGCAGCAGCGCGGATTTCGGAAGCGCGATCCACTTCGGGTTTCCGGTGCTGCCGGACGTTTGGAAAAGAACGTGGCCATCGAGTTCGGGGAACGCGGGGATTTCCTCCCCGAACCCGCCGGGAGCGAAGGGTTCCGGATGGTCCCAGAAAGCCGGGTCGTTCAATAGAGCCGCGTCCATGGCAGGGCATCGAGGAGGTCGTCGAAACCGAGGCCGGTGCCCGGTGGGGGTGTGAAGTTCGGTGACCACGGACCGAGCTGTTCGCTGAATTCCCCGGCCTCGAAGAGATGATGGGTCTGCAAACCGCAGACGCCGGTGATGCCGGGGAATTGGAGTTCAAGCCGTGCGGCTTCCCATGCGGCGAAAGCCTGTCCGAAAGGGTGGTCCATGTAGCTGGTCAGCACGACCCGCTGCATCTGTGCGATGGCGGCTTCGGCGAGAAGAAACGGCTCATCGATGGCGGGTTTGATCACCATGACCTTCGCGCCGCTGCGATGGAGTCCGGATTCACGGTCGACCGCGAGCGGAACGCGGGTTTTCCGGAAAAGATCCGACCAGGCGGTGTCCGAATACGGCGAGGGATCCTCGATGAAATCGATCGCTGACCGGGCTTTCTCCGATAAACCCAGTAGAAAGGCCGATGCCTTTTCCGGGGAAAGCGATTCGTTGAAATCGATCCGCCATTTGAGTTGCGGAAATTCACCCCGCATCGATTCCAGGAAATCGCCTTCCTTTTCCAGATCACGGCCGCCTTTCAGTTTCACGACGGTGAAACCGGCTTCCACCGCCTTGGCGATTTCAGAGGGTTTCGGATCGGTGATCGTCGCGTGGCTGGGAGGGATCTCCATTTCCTCGAACAGTGATTCCTCACGGCTCCGTGCGGCCTCATCGTATTCCGCGCAGCGGATGGCACGGCGGACGATCGGCCAGAAGCGTGGTCCTTGCAGATCCGCGAGGCATTTATCGAGCGTGGGATCGCCGAGTTCAGGCCATGGATGAATGCATCCGAAGCCATCGCCGATGCGGATGAGCGCGCCTTCGAATTCACGGCGTCCGGAGACCGCGTTGAGAAAGCCGCGGCTCTTGATGCGGTAGCGGGAGATCAGCGGCTTGCGATCGTCGGGGATCATGGGGCGAAAACGGCGGCGACTTGGAAGGCGAGGGCGAAGAACAGGAGCTGGACTCCGGCCATGGCGAGATAGCGGTTGTAAGCCGGACCGGGAGGTGTGGAGATCAGTCCGAAAAGGATCCGCAGACCAAGAAGCAGCACCGGGGCGCTGGCGATCGCGAGCGAAGGATGCCGGAAGAAAAACCAGCCGAGCCCGGCGAAGGCGGCGATCTTGATTTCCATCCAGATGAACATCACGGCGAACTTGGGCCCGCAACGGACGGCGAGCGTGCGTTTGCCGGTGGTTTCGTCCTCCTCACGGTCACGGAGGTTGTTGATGGAAATGAGGACCGCAGAAAGCAGGCCGATCTGTCCGCCTAACAGAAACGCCTCGGGCGGCCATGTTCCGGTCTGGACGAATACGGTGCCTGCAACGGCGATGAAACCGAAGAACAGGATGACGAAGATTTCTCCCATGCCGCGGTAGGCGAGTGGGAAAGGTCCGCCGGTGTAGCCGTACGCAAGGAACAGCGAAGGAATGCCGATCGCAAGGATCGGCCAGCCACGGGCATGGACCAGGAACGCGCCGAACACGGACGCAATTACGAGAAACACCGTAGCCCATTTCAGGACGTCCTTCCGGGACATGAGTCCGGAAGCGGTGACGCGTTTCGGCCCGAGCCGCTTTTCCGTATCGGCGCCTTTCGCGGAATCGATGGCATCGTTGAAAAAGTTCGTCGCGATCTGGATGGCGATCGCGCCGCCGAGCGTGCAGACGGCGAGCCAGACGTTGAACATTCCGGTGAGTTTCCAGGAAAGCACGCACCCGGCCCACACCGGAACGATGGCGGCGGGCAGCGTTTTCGGACGCGCGGCGAGGAGGATGGATTTGATCGGTGTGCCGGGCACGGGAGGAGTGAAAACCCCGGGGGACGGATGGCCAAGTTCCATCTTGAGCGGAAACAATGGTCAGGATAGGTTTTACCTCTTGAAATGAAGAACCTGCTGTTCATCGGTTTGCTTTTGCCGGGACTTTGCGGTGCCGGTCCGCTGGACGGACTGTTGATTCCTCTGGCGGAAAGGAAGGAGAAGGAATCGGAAGGATGGTGGCGGTTTTCGGATGAACTGGTAACTTTCGAGCTCCCTGCCAAAGCCGTGAAGGTCGTGGTCAGTCAGGTGAAATCGCCTGATGTTCCGAAGCCGGGAGAGAGGAACGTGAGCAGCCTTACGATGGATCAAGAACCACGTGAAAATCCGTTCGCCCGGCTTTACTCGATCAAGATGGCGGATGGTGAGGAATTCGGTTCCGTGCGCGTGGTGGATCAGCCTTGGTTTGATAAAGCGATCTGCTGGTGCGGTCCGATCGCAATGGAGCAATTCGCGGTCGAGGATGGAAATCTGCTTCAATTCAGCCAGATGCCGGAAGGAATCCTCAAGATCGCGCAGGCGACCAACGGAACACACCGCGCGAAGCTGGATGAATGGACCCATTCGAAGATTCCTTTCCAGGACTACGAAAGGATCGGGGCTTCATTGAGATTGAACACGCCCTCCAACCGGACGCCCGATGAGTGGATCGAAGTCACGCGGGGCAAGGAAGGTCAGGAAGCGATGGTGGGTTGGTTGCGGGTTGGAATGGCTGTCAAAGATATCCGGAGAATCATGGGAGTTCCGTTAAAGGGGGATGATTCCGTAGAGGTCCACGAAGCCCGGAGAGTTTTCTATGATGGGACGGGTTATTCCTTTCGTTTCACGTTACCTGTCTCAGGAGGCAAATTGATGAGGCCCGCCGAGGGATGGAAGCAGACGGAGGAAATCATTCCTCCCCATCAGGTGCCGGGTGAGATCGGAAATCTGGTCAGTTTCTGGAACCGGAGTCTTGAGGATGAAAAGGAGAAAGCTCCGCCAAAAGGGGCGAGGCCGTATGTGATCCCGAAGGATCAGATTCGGCAGGTGAAGGAAGCGTTCCATCGTGATGCACCGTTCGCCGGAGGGAAACAGTGGGAGGATTGGTGCCAATTGCTTCTCGCGATGGACAAGGCCGGAGTGAGGGATCAGCAAGCTGCGCAGATGATCGCGCGACGGTTTGAGGAAAATGCGGATCTGCGGATCAGCGATGCGGTGGAAGTCATCGGATTGTACAAGATCCCGGGGAGATATGTGATGATGGCTTCGCTTGTGGAACGAATTCTGGATTCACCGGATGAGGGAAAAGACGCCGGTGATTTTATTTATATCGCCTGGATGGCTGAAAAGGGAGGTTTGTTGACCCTCGAGCATGTCCGGAAAGCCGTTGATCACCCTAGTGCCGGGATTCGATCAGATGCATTGTATCTGATCGATGCTCTCCCTCGTAAAGAAGCGAGGGAGATCATGAAGAAGCGGATGATTGATCCGGACCCGCAGATTCGCGACAGGGCCATTTCTATGGCGCCATACCTTTGCGCTCCAGCGGATGAAAGCTGGTTGAGAAAACTGGCGGAGCAGGAAAAGGATGCGGACTGCAAGGATTCCTTCGAGCGGCTATTTCATCGATTGAAAGAAGGCCGGTGAGCGACCTCAAGGCACTCTCGGGAATTTCGAGAAATCGGGTTTCCGTTTTTCGATGAAGGCTTGTTTGCCCTCTTTGCCTTCCTCGGACATGTAGTAGAGGAGGGTCGCGTTGCCGGCGAGGTCGAGGAGGCCCATCTGGCCGTCGCAGTCGGCGTTCAAGGCGGACTTGAGGCAGCGGAGGGCGAGCGGGGAGTGGACGAGCATTTCGCGGCACCACTGGAGCGTTTCCTTTTCGAGATCGGCGAGGGGGACGACGGTGTTGACGAGGCCCATGTCGAGGGCTTGCTGGGCGTCGTACTGGCGGCAGAGATACCAGATCTCGCGGGCTTTTTTCTGGCCGACGATGCGGGCGAGGTAGCTGGAACCGAGGCCGCCGTCGAAGGAACCGACTTTCGGACCAGTCTGGCCGAAACGGGCGTTGTCCGCGGCGATGGTGAGATCGCAGACGATGTGGAGGACGTGTCCGCCGCCGATGGCGTAGCCGGCGACCATGGCGACGACGGGTTTCGGCAGGCTGCGGATCTTTTTCTGGAGATCGAGAACGTTCAGGCGGGGGATGCCGTCTTCGCCGATGTAACCGGCGTGGCCGCGGACTTTCTGGTCGCCGCCGGAGCAGAACGCCATGTCGCCCTCACCGGTGAGGATGATGACGCCGACCTGCGGATCCTCGTGGGCGAGGTCGAAGGCCTGGAGCAGTTCGAGAACGGTTTTCGGACGGAAGGCGTTGCGGACTTCGGGCCGGTTGATGGTGATTTTGGCGATGCTGCCGTTTTCGGTCGTTTCGTAACGGATGTCTTCGAATTCACGAACTGGGGTCCACATGGCGGCGAATGTGGGCGATGAAGGATCGGGCGGCAACCTTTACGGAATCATTCGCCGGTTTTCAGGAAACGGGCGACGCGTTCGGCGAAAGTGATGGGCCTTTCCCAAGGAACGCGATGGCCCGAGCCGGGGATGATCTCAAGCACGCCTTTCGGGGTGAGGGCGGCGGCGCGTCCGGCGAGGGCGACGTATTTCGGATCGCTTTCTCCGGCGATCCAGAGAACGGGGATGCGGATTTCGGAAAGCCGGTCCCAGAGCGGTTGCTGGGCGCCGACCGACCAATCGA
>DATLIO010000517.1:0-5384 GCA_035539355.1 Luteolibacter sp. | reverse complement strand
TTCTCATCCTATCAGGATTCCGAAGCCCGCTACCACGATCGCCCCAGCGTCCGGGTCGAGCCGGTCGAAGGTTTCGACAACGGCAACCTGCATCTCATCGAAATGCCGACCCGCGATGAAACGGACGACAACGTCATCCTGCTCTGGGAACCCAAACCGTCACCTGAAGTCGGCAAGCCGTTCAAGTTCCACTACCGCCTCCGCTGGATGCGCGATCCGGAACCATCGGGCCTCTTCGCCGTCCGTGCCACCCGTGCGGGCCACCCCGTGCAGAAACCCGATCAGGTCCTCATCGCGATCGATTTCGCCAAACCGCTGAATCCCCAGAAGAAAGTCGGCGATCCGAAATGGGACGACATCACGAAACTCAAGCCGGTCGTCGAGTTCAACAATCCCGCCGTCAAACTCATCCACGCGGGCCTTTCGGACATGAGCATGGCCAATGTCGATGACATCCCCGCCGGTCTCGGCCGCAGCCCGGACCTGCACATGCCGCAGGTGCTCCGCGCATTCTTCGTGGTGGAGCCCGGCAAGGACGTCAACGATCTCGATATGACCTGCGAACTTCGTGACGCTTCCGGCAAAGTCGCTTCCGAACGCTGGGTTTACTACTGGAGGAAAACCCATTGAGCCGTCCGATGAGATATCTCCTCGTTTCATCCGCCATCCTTTCCGTGGCCGCCTGTGCCCCGGCTTCCTCGTCGAAGCCTGACTCGAAGGCGATCTCAAGAAGCTATCTGTCGGCCTACGTCAACAACGTGATGAAGCCGCCGCGCCATTCGTTCTACAACGGTCATCCGTCGGCGGAAATCCGGGTGGACTACGAACTGACGAAAGCCGGCTCGAAACCGACCCGTCACACGACCCTCGTCAAACCTTATGAGAACGTGGTCGTCACCACGACGGACCACGAACTCAAGGTCATCGGAACCGATTTCACCCACCCGTTCCATCGCGGTGACGCTCCATCGGTGCCCGCTCAATAACCCAAATCGCCGAACTTCACCGTGCCGCCGGTCTCCGCGGCTTCGACGATTCCGCGGACCACGGCGATGTCACGGCGGCCCATTTCACCGGGCACCTTGCTCGCCTTCTTCGAAAGGATGGCCTCGACTTGTCCTTGGATCTGAAGCGCCTGCTGGTTCACGTGCTGGATCTCCATCGGGCCCGCGGGGGTGAAACCTTTCTGCCCGCCGTATCCGTAGGCCGGTGAAAGCTCGATCTTCCCTTTCTCAAGTTCGGCCCGGACATAGTTGCCGCTGCGGCCGTAACTGGAAAACCCGACCGATTTCCTCCCGCCCGGAAACTCCAGTTCCCACTCGTAGGTTTCCGGCACTTCCGTGAAGATCTCCGGCCGGTCCGTGGACTTCTTCGCCGTCACTGAAATCGGATTCACCTGCGCCGTGTAAAGCGTGCCCTGCACCGCATAGACGCCGACATCATAAAGCGCTCCGGCGATTCCGAGATCCTTCTTGATCCGCCATGCGTTGTGCCCCGTGAAAATGTTCACCTTGTAACCATTTCCGGCCTCGATCGATTTCCAGTCGCCGAACTCCTTCGTGCGGATCGCATCCATCAACCGCAGATGGAACGGATCCCAGTGAAGCCGGTAGCCGATCTGCAGGGTCACGCCCGCTTTCTCCGCAGCCTCGATCATCCGGGTGCAATCCTCGACCGTCGGCGCCATCGGCTTTTCGCAGATGACATGCTTGCCGGCCTTCGCCGCACGGATGGCATACTCCGCGTGCAAACCCGTCGGTGTCACCACGTAGACGATGTCGATGTCCTTGTTGTCCTTGATCGAGTCGAAGTTCCCGTAGTTGTAAACGTTCTTGTCCGGGATCTGATAGGTCTCCTTCCACTGCGGGATCTTCTCCGGTGAACCCGTCACGATGCCAGCCACCCAGGCATTGGAGGTTTCCTTCACCGCCGGTGCGAGATGCTTCGTGGCATAGTCACCCAGTCCGAGGAATGCGATCCCGAGCTTCTTTCCTCCGCTTTCCTGCGCACGGAGATTCAGGAAAGGCGCGGCCGCGGCGGCGGCGCTGAGACGGATCATCTGACGGCGGCTGAATGGGTTCATGACCATCCAATCAAGCGTCTGTCATGAATGGACGCAACCCAAAGCTTCTCGGTAAGATCACTCACTTCATCCCCAGCAGCGCGAACTCCCGGTGATGGGCGCTGAACTGCTGCAGGCGGATCGTTCCGAAACCCATCCCGGACAAGGCTTGGAACCACTCATCCTTGCGCTGCACGTCGGAAAGATCCGTCAGTTTCAGCGTGAGCAACGCCCCGCGGAGGGTCGGAGCCATTTTTTTCACCCGGGCGCACTCTTTCAGCACCACTTCCGGCGATTGGTTCATGTCGGACATGAACCACGTCACCCCTTGCCCGAGATCCTTCTTTCCGACCAACGCCGCGGGTTTCCGGCAGTGCCAGAACCATGCCCGGTCCGATGGAGCTTCCTCCCGTGAAGCGACCGCCTTTTCGAGAACCACATCCGCCATCTTCGCCGGATCGACACCGATCACCGATGCACCGCGATCCAGCAAAGCCAGCACCACGCCGCCCGGCGAAGCACCGACTTCGACAACGATGTCCTTTTTTCCGAAGTCGATCCCGAAGAACCGCACCGCCTCCTCCAGCTTCAGCCACGCCCTCGAAGGCGAACGCTCGGCCATCACCAATCCCGGATCACCCGCCGGGTGCGGACTGAGAAAGGGTTCGTGCTGATGCACACCGGCCCAGAATTCATCCGGTGAAAGTTCCACCACCGTGCCAATCCATTCGCCGATCCGCTCCGCCGCTTTTCCGGAAACCCCGGACATCCGGCGTTCGGCGAACCGGGCGTGGTGGATCAACGCCTCCCCGCCGAGTTGCTCCACGATCGCAGCCTCGGCCGCTTCCGCCGTCCCGTGTTTCCCGAGCGAAAGGCAGATCCGCCGCGCGCACGCCAGCGGGACCGTGAGTGCCTCGGCATCGAACACATCATCCGGTGCCTTGAAAGTGACGAATCCCCGGCGCTGGTATCCCGGCCGCCACTCGAGCCCGGCTATCTTCACCTCCATCTTCAGCGCCGACTCCGAACCCGGATTGGTCAGGACAAACACAAATCCGGTCTCAAGCTGCTTCGTCATCACGTCCGGCGACCATAGGACCCGCAAGTCGCTTTGCAAGAATCGATCGGCTCCCGGCGTTTCGGCATTCCATGATCCGGTTCCTCGCCAGCCTGTTAGGAATCACCGGCCACGACGACGGGAGGTGGAGGAACATCGAAGCCATCTCACCCATCGAAGATCCGGACCAACCTGCCTCCCTTCCCCCTGATCCACGGCGACAAGGATGCCCGCGTTCCTTTGGAACAGAGCCTCGTTTTCCAGAAGGCGATGAAGGATGCGGGAAACACCTGCGATCTCGTCACTGTGGCCGGCGGAGGCCACGGCATGGGGGATTGGCACAAACTCAAGTCCGACTATCAGATCCAACTCGTTGACTGGCTGCGGGCCAAACTCAAGTGATCCGCCGGTCCTTGACATGCGCCTTTGAAACATGAACCTGACAGGCATGAACGTGCGATTGCTCCTTTCCGCCGTAACCCTTCCGCTCGTCCTCACCCAATGCGGTCCCGAGTCGATGCTCAACCCGGCGACCGAGGTCGACAACCAGCCCGTCATCCCGAGAGGCCCGGAAACCGCATTCGTCAACGATCCCTCCGGCAGCCGCATCGTCTACGATGACAACCACGGCGAAAACACCTACCGCCTGAAGAAAACCCACATCTATCAGTTCGCCTCGCTTTCCTGGAACCGGAAATCGACCGATACCCGCACCGGAGTGTGGCTCTATAAAAAGACCGGCCCGAAAACCGGCGACCTCATCTTCGATGTCGATGACGTCTGGCACCTCAAGTTCACCTCCCGCAACCGCGCCAGCGCCAAGAACGATGGTGACAAGCGCACCTACACCTTCGAATTCGAGTGGGAGTGATTCCCCTCCGTCCCTTTCTTCCGTCAAACCCATGAAACCCATCCTGCTTTCCCTTCTCGTATCCGCGTCCGCCTTCGCAGCCCCGCCCGCCTACAAGGACGCGTCGCCGAAGCGCCATGACCTCAACGCACGCGCCAGCCAGATCGACAACCGCACCAAAGAACATCCCGAGATCGGTTTCGTCTTTGAAAAGGAAGGCAAGCCCTCCGATGTCGAGCACGCGTCCGTCGATACCCGGGTCGCCCCCCAGGGAAAACTCGTCATCTGGCTGATGGGCCACAACCAGGGTCTGTTCGAGCGCGTTTCCGGTTACGGCCACCACATCATCCAGGTCCACTACGCCAACGGCTGGTTCGGCAAGCTTTCCAAAGAAACCCCTCCCGGCGATGACCTCTGGCTTTCCAACATCCGGCTCGAAGCCTCCATCGGCGAGGACGTCAGCAAGGCCATCGACATCCCGAAACCGGACTCGATCCTGGAGCGGTCCTACCAGTTCGTGAAGTGGCTCGACAGCAACAACCCCGAGGGCAACTGGAACCAGTTCCTGACCGCCGATGGCAAGGGCCTCCAGTGGGAAAAGGTCATCCTTTCCGGTGCCTCCCACGGCGCCACCACCTCCGCCCGCTTCGCGAAATACCAGAAGGTCGACCGCGTCGTCATGTTCTGCGGCCCGCGCGACCAGCTCGAAGCCTGGCAGGGACTCCCTTCCGCCACCCCGGAAAACCGCTACTTCGGCTTCACCCACACGCTCGACGGAGGTTGGAGCGGCGACCACTACTGCCGCTCGTGGATCATGCTCAAATTGAACAACTTCGGCCCGCTCGTCGACGTCGACACCACCAAGCCTCCCTACGGTAACTGCCGCCGCCTCATCTCCAGCGCCGATGTCGGCGGAAATGCCGAACGCGCCCACAGCAGTGTCACCCCCGGCAAAGCATCACCCAAGAGCCCCGACGGCAAATTCCTTTACGAAGACGTCTGGAAATACCTCTTTACCCACCCCGTCGAGGAAGCCGGAGACCCCGTGAAGCCCGAAGCCGATTGCCGCCTCAAGCTCGACAAGTGACAATGCAACCGGCTGCAATTTGCGGCTTTACTCTGAAATTGCATCGGGAAGGATGGGGAAAACCCTCCGCTTGATGAAAACCCTCCGTCTTGCCTTCTTCGGCGCGGCCGTCGCGCTGTCACTTCCCCACCTCCAAGCCGTCGTCCTCACCGATCCGTTCACGGATGGAAACAAAGCCGGTGGCGCCGACAACAGCGGCATCAACTGGTTCGACCGCAGCGTCAACACCACCCTTTCCATCAACAACACGGCCGCCCCCACGTTGACGGGCAATGCCCTCCATCTGAACATGACGGCGAACGCCTCCCTCGCCGGCACGGACGTGAAG
>DATLIO010000516.1:0-2760 GCA_035539355.1 Luteolibacter sp. | reverse complement strand
GGCCCGAGATTGGCCAGCAGCGGATGCTGTTCCGGATCGCCGGTGAGATGAAGGACGAGGCCGAACCGGCGGGGATCGTGGAAACGGAGTTGTCTGCCGTTGGAAAGCGTCAGGGCGACGTGGTCGTGCTTCTTCCAATCCGATGCGGGATCGATGACGCGCAGGCTGCCGGACATGCCGAGGTGGATGAGCAGCGTCGAATCATCATCGATGCGGAGAAGAAGGTACTTCGACCGCCTTTCCGCGGAGCGGATGGTGCGGCCTTCGAGGGATGAGAGTGACTCGCTGACCGGTTGGCGGAGATCGCGCCGCTTCACGATGACGTCACGGATCTTCGCGCCGGTGACGTAAGGCTCGATGCCGCGCCGGGTGGTTTCGACTTCGGGAAGCTCCGGCACGGATCAGAAATTGTAGCGGCGGATGGTCGAGTCCTGACGGATCGCAGGATCACCCTTTTTCTTGTCGCCGTAGAATTTCCAGCGGGTGATTTTCGAGGTGATGCGGACGGTGATCTGGTTGGTCGGCGTCTTGCGTTTTCCGACGAGCACCGTTTCAACGCCGAGGTCCTCGACCTTGATCACTTCGTATTCCTCGATCCAGCCGTGGTCGCCCGGAACCCGGAAGACCCGCTTTTCAGGTTTTTCCCGGAGACCTTCGGTGATTTTCGCCACGGCTTCCTTGCGCGATGATGCGGTGATTTTCACCGGTGGCGGAGGTGGCTCATCCTTTTGGGGTTGAGAACCGGGTTTCACGAAGAACGGTCCGCAGCCGACCGAGGTGAAAATGAAAGCGGCTGCCAGCAACTTTTGAAAACGGATCGCCATGGACGCGACCCTAGCAACTCAGCGGAAAACGTAAAGCCAGATGGCGGCGACGTGGCAGGCGCTTCCGCCGAGGACGAAGAGATGCCAGATCGCGTGATGGTAGGGCAGTTTCGTCCTGACGAAGAAAAACACTCCGAGCGTGTAACTCAGGCCGCCGGCGACGAGCCATGCGACACCCGCGGCGGGGACGGCACGCACGAGCGGACCGATGGCGACCAGCACGAGCCAACCCATGGCGATGTAGAGTCCCGTGGAAATCCAGTGGTTTGTCCTGCGTGGCAGGACGGTTTTGATGACGACCCCGGCGAGCGCCATGGACCACACGATGCAAAGCAACGTCCACCCCCACGGCCCGCGCAGGGAAATGAGGGTCACCGGTGTGTAGGAACCGGCGATGAGCAGGTAGATGCAGGCGTGGTCGATCGACTGAAGGATGCTTTTCGACCGGGTGCCGGTGGAGGCGTGGTAAAGGGTTGAGAAACCGTAGAGGAGGATCAGCGTGCCGCCGAAAATGGACGCGGAAACGATTTCGAGCGTGGTTTCGCAGGAACTGAAAATCATCCCGAACAGCGCGGCGATGCTGAGCACCATTCCAAGCCCGTGCGTGGCGACGTTGGCCATTTCCTCGCGGTGGCTCTGGCAAAGTGGCGAACGTTGGGGAGCGACCGGATTCATCGGCAGATCATTCCATCGCGCCGCCGGGGTGGTTTGTCGAGGACGGGTTTTTCCGGGAGGTGATGGATTCGGTGCGGAGGGGCGACCATTCGCCACGGAATGTTGTCAGGCAACGGTTGGCTGGATTCCAAAGTCTCCATGTATCAATGGAGCGACCTTTTTCCGAGGGGCGGTTGAGATGTCCGCGGCACGGAGATCGTTTTCGAATTCAGGTGATGAAAGATACAGGAATTCGTCCGGACGGCAGTTACGGATCGGGTCCGTGGTGTCGGAACCGGCGAAACCGGGATGGCACATGATCAAGGTGTCGTCCGTCGCCGCGGAAAGCCATCGGTTGAAGAGAACGGGGAAATCGGTGGACGAGGGGTAGCTGCGGAAACCGGCGAACGTGTGGTTCGAGGAAAGGCCCTTTTCGCGGATCAAGGTGACCATCCGACGGTTGAAGCATTCGAGCACGCTGCGTTTCAGGAGATGGGACGGCAGTCCGGATGGTGGTGAAAGGCTGCGGATGGAACACGAAGGGGAGCGTGCCGCGATTTCCGTGGTGATGATTTCCCGGACGACCGGGAAGACGTGCACGTGCTGATGGCCGTCGATGAAATCCGGAGGACGGCCGAAGAAGCGGATGAACGATTGCCACTGGCTGTCGAAGGTTCTCAGGAGAGTGGCTTTGTCGATCTTCCGCAACAGGCAGGAGGCCATGATTGTGGAGACTTTCCGCGCCGGTTGGTCGAACGGGAGGGTGAGGTTGAAATGCAGTCCGACACGCTGTCCGTTTTCCGCGGCGAGAAGATTGCGGGCATCGGCTTTCCAGGTCGGCGAAAGCGTGAGGCAGCTCACGGCATCAAGACGACCCATCTCGACGAGCCGCAGGATGGCGCGGTTGATCGCGGGCGACTGCGCGTAGTCATCGGCGCAGAGGGTGATCCGTTTCATGAGCGGGCGTCGGTTGATTTGAAAACCCAGAACCGGGTTCCGATGTAGGTGCCCGCGGCGACCGTGATGAGGACGATGACAAGCGCCGCCCGATAATCGAGGAGACCGCTTTTCAGGAGCAGCGCATAGAGCGCTTCGTTGATGGCGAATCCCGTGAGTGAAACGGCGAGCATCCTCGGATATTGGCCGACGGATTTTTTCGCACCGAAGGTCCACTGCCGGTGTCCGATGAAGCTGACCTGGAAGGCGACGATGAACGCGGCGACGTTCGCCGCAAGCGGGGCGATGCCGAAGGGAACGAGCAACGCGACGACGAGGAAATGGA
>DATLIO010000515.1:0-3975 GCA_035539355.1 Luteolibacter sp. | reverse complement strand
ATCCCGCGAAATGTGTCGACGCCTCGTTCCAACCCACCGGCAAAGCGGGCAATTTCACCCTCATCCCGAACGGCATCCCCAGCATCGAGGAACGCGTGAAGATCCTCTATTCGGACGGCGTCCGCAAAGGAAGGATCGACCTCCATACCTTCGTCCGCTGCGCCAGCACCAAGGCCGCTGAAATCTTCGGACTCTATCCCCGCAAAGGAACGATCGCCCCCGGCAGCGACGCCGACATCGTGATCTGGGATCCCGCATGGAAAGGAACCATCTCAGCCAAAACCCACTCGATGGCCACGGACTACTCCGCCTTTGAAGGCAAGGAAATCACCGGCCGCCCGGAAACGGTCACCGTCCGTGGAAAGATCATGGTCCGCAACGGCGAATGGGAAGGCAAACCCGGTTGGGGTCAATTCCTCCCGCGGGAACCGAAGAAACCCTGAGCCATGTCCGACCCTTCCGCCGACGAAACCCTGATCAACGAAGACCTCGCTCCCGTCCCGTCAATAAAGCGGACATGGACGCAGTGGAACTTCGCCGCGCTGTGGATCTCCATGGCAGCATGCATCCCCACCTACATGCTCGCGTCGTCGCTCATTTCCGGCGGCATGAACTGGTGGCAGGCGGTTCTCACGATCTTCCTCGGCAATCTCGTCGTCCTTGTCCCCATGTTGCTCAACGCGCATGCCGGGACCAAATACGGTATTCCCTTCCCCGTCTATTGCCGCGCGTCCTTCGGCACCCTTGGAGCAAACATCCCCGCCCTGCTCCGCGCGTTCGTCGCCTGCGGCTGGTTCGGCATTCAGGCATGGATCGGCGGAGAGGCGATCCACAAGATCCTCGCGATCTTCATCCCTTCGCTCGCCGGTGGCACACCGATCGGCGGGCTTGGCATCACGTTCACCCAGCTCTTCTGCTTCCTCTTCTTCTGGGGCATCAACATGTGGATCATCCATCGCGGCATCCACACGATCCGCCTGCTGCTTTCGATCAAAGCCCCGCTCCTGATCCTTCTCGGCCTCGCGCTTCTCACATGGGCTTGTTTCACCGCCGGAGGTTTCGGGCCGATGCTTTCAAAGCCATCCGCCTTCGCCGAAGGACAGGAGAAAGCCGGACAGTTCTGGTCTTTCTTCATCCCCTCCCTCACCGGGATGGTAGGCTTCTGGGCCACGCTGTCGCTCAACATCCCGGATTTCTCCCGCTACGCGCGCTCGCAGAAAGATCAGGTCATCGGCCAATCGATCGGTCTCCCGCCCACCATGGCGCTCTATTCCTTCATCGGTGTGGCCGTCACTTCCGCGACCGCCGTGATCTACGGAAAAACCATCTGGGATCCGGTCGACGTGCTCACGCGCTTCACGAATCCTCTCGTGCTGATCATCGCGATGATCGCCCTCTGCATCGCAACCCTCGCCACCAACATCGCCGCGAACGTCGTCAGTCCCGCGAACGATTTCGCGAACCTTGCTCCCGGTAAAATCTCGTTCCGCACCGGCGGCTTCATCACCGGCATCATCGGCCTGCTCATGATGCCATGGAAACTCGTCGCCGATCCCACCGGCTACATCTTCACCTGGCTCATCGGTTACAGCGCGCTTCTCGGCCCCATCGCCGGCATCCTCATCGCCGACTATTTCATCATCAGGAAAAAGACGCTCAACTCCGCCGATCTCTACCGCAAGGAAGGCATCTACCGATACACCAACGGTTTCAGCCTCACCGCCCTGGTCGTGTTCGTCATTGCCGTCCTGCCGTGCATCCCCGGATTCCTCGTCGGGATCCGTGTGCTTTCCGCAGACTCCGTCCCCGGATTCTTCACCGCCATTTATCAGCAAGCCTGGTTTGTCGGTTTCGCGATCGCATTCGTTCTCTACCTCGTCTTCCGGAAAATCGCTCCGGTGAAACTCTGAACTCCGTCCCGTCATGGCCACGCTTCCTCCTTTCGACCACACTCCGAAACCTTACACAGGTCCTTCTCCCGAGGAAATCCTCGCGCTCCGCAAGGAGTTCGTGAACCCCGCCATCTTCCACTACTACAAAAAGCCGGTCGCGATCGTCGAAGGCAAGGCCCAGTATCTTTACGACGACAAGGGACGCCGTTATCTCGACGGTTTCGGCGGCATCGTCACCGTCAGCGTCGGCCATTGCCATCCGGAGGTTCTGGCAGCCGCCCGTCTCCAGAACGAGACGATCAACCACACCACCACGATCTATCTGCATCCGCAGATCGCGCTCTATGCGAAGGAACTCGCAGCGAAAATGCCCGGGGATCTCAAAGTCTGTTACTTCGTCAACTCCGGCTCCGAAGCGAACGATCTCGCGATCCTGATGGCCCGCGCCTACACGCAGAACTACGACGTTGTCGCCCTGCGCAATGCCTATCACGGCGGCAGCCCGAGCGCGATGGCGCTCACTTCCCATCACACCTGGAAATACAACGTCCCCCACTCCCACGGTGTTCATCACGCCGCGATGCCCGACACCTATCGCGGACCTTTCGGCAAGGATGATCCTGAAGCCGGCAGGAAGTATGGCGAGGACATCGGCCAGATCGTCCGTTATGCCACCCCCGGAAAAATCGCTGCCTTCATCGCGGAGTCGATCCAAGGAGTCGGCGGCACGGTCGTGTTTCCGGACGGCTACCTCAAGGAAGCCTACGCCCAGGCCCGCTCGTTCGGCGGACTCTGCATCGCCGATGAGGTCCAGGCAGGCTTCGGTCGGACCGGCACCCACTTCTGGGGTTTCGAAACCCAAGGGGTGATTCCGGACATCGTCACCATGGCCAAAGGCATCGGCAACGGCTGTCCGCTCGCGGCGGTCGTCACGACTCCGGAGATCGCCCAGATTCTCGCCAGCCGGATCCATTTCAACACGTTCGGCGGCAATCCGGTTTCGATGGCCCAGGGCCGTGCCGTTCTCAATGTCATCGAGAAAGAAGGGCTCCAGAAAAACTCCCTCGAAATCGGTGCTTATCTGACAGCCGGTTTCCACAAACTCTCCGAAAAGCACGGCATCATCGGTGAGATCCGCGGCAAGGGTCTGATGCTCGGCGTTGAACTCGTCAAAGACCGCGCCACCAAGGAACCCGCTTCAGCCGAATGCGCCCAGGCTTTCGAAACGTGCAAGGACCTCGGTCTGCTCATCGGCAAAGGCGGTCTCAATGGAAACACGCTCCGGATCAAACCTCCGATGTGCATCCATCAGGCCGACGCGGACTTCATGCTCGAAGTGATCGACGAAGCGCTCTCCAGCCTCTGAGTTTCATCCCGCTTTCCGCCGGAACATCACCGAAGCGATCGACAGCGTGAAAACGCTGATGATCGCGAGCGGCCCGATCAACGTCCAGATGCGGTCCGCCGACGCGTCCTTGAGGAAAACGCCTTTCACGATCTCGATGAAATGGCGGACGGGATTGATCCAGGTCCCGACCTGAAGCCAATGCGGCATGTTCTCCACCGGCGAACTGAACCCGGAAAGCAATGTCGCCGGCATCATGAACACGAACGCACCGAGGAACGCCTGCTGCTGGGTTTTGCTGATCGATGAGATCATCAGGCCAACACCCACCAGCGACAACGAATAGAAGAACATCCCGGTGTAAAGCAGCGTCAGGCTTCCGCGGAATGGGACCTGATAGATGAACACCGCCACGCACAGGATCAGGGTCGCCTGGAAGAACGCCACGAGCATCGCCGGGATCGCTTTCCCGATCATGATCATCTCGGGTGTCAGCGGTGAAACAAGCAGCTGGTCGAACGTTCCCTGTTCCCGCTCCCTTGCCACCGAAAGGGCGGTGACGATCAGGGATCCGATCGTCGTGATGACGGCAATCAGGTTCGGCAGGATGTAGTTGGGATAATCGAGCACCGGATTGAACCAGTTCCGCGTGACGATCTCCGAAGGAATGAGTCCTCCTTTCGCTTCGGCCCGCTCCTTCAGGAACTCGTCGACGATGGACTGCATGTAACCGAAGAC
>DATLIO010000514.1:0-1569 GCA_035539355.1 Luteolibacter sp. | reverse complement strand
TCCTCAAGCTGACTTCCTCCAAGCCGGGCGCGATGGTCTCGCTGTATCGGACGGTGGACATCCCCGCCGGCGTGAAGGCGTTGGAGCTTTCGTGGAAAGAGCGGGTTTCGAACCTGAAGAAAGGCAAGCTGCCGTGGAACGACGCGCGGATCATGCTCGACTGGCTCGATGCCGGCGGCGCGAAAATGAAGGGCTCGCCATCGCCTCCTTTCCGCCAGGGCAACTCCGATGGCTGGGTCGAGCGCAAGAAGAGCTTCCTCGTTGCGGAAGGTGCCGTGTCGCTCGCGATGATGCCGGCGCTTTTCGAAGCGACCTCCGGAACGTTCGAATTGGATGACCTCGTGCTGAAACCGACCGATCCGGAAATCCTCTACGCCGAGCAGCGCCTGCGCGAGGAAGAGGCGAAAATGCGCCACGTCGATTTCGAGGAGCCGAAGAAGGAGAACTGGCCGAAGGAACTGAAGGTGGCCGGCAACCGCCTGCACGATCCGGAAGGCAAGGAAGTCTGGCTGCAAGGCGTGAACGCCGGCGGTCTGGAAACCCTGCCGCAGGACAAACAGGTCTTGAAGAGCACGGTCGTCGCGATCGACGAGTGGAAATCGAACTGCGTGCGCCTGCCGATGAACGAGACATTCTGGTTCGGCCGCAGCCCGCTGCAGAAAGACGGCGGGAAGGAATACCGCGAGCGCATCGACCAGATCATCACGCTCGCCGCGAACCGGGGTTCCTACATCGTTCTGGATCTTCACCGTTTCCGCGCGCCGAAAGCCGAACACGCCGAATTCTGGACGGATGCCGCGACCCGCTACAAAGACCACCCGGCGGTGATCTTCGACCTCTTCAACGAACCTTTCGGCATCGACTGGAAGACCTGGCGTGACGGTGGATTCGTTGGGAACCAGAAACAGGTCACCGACGAGTCGGCGTTCCTTTCCGAAGAGGAAAAGAAAAAGAACGGTGGCTTCGAATCGATCGGCATGCAGGCGCTCCTCAACGCGGTCCGCGCCACCGGAGCGAAGAACCTGGTCGTCGTAGGCGGCCTCACCTGGTCGAGCGATCTCCGTGGCATCACCGATGGCTATGCCCTCGATGACAAGGGCGGCAACGGCATCATCTACGGCTGGCACATCTACAACTGGCACAAGGATTGGGAGAAGCTGATGCTCGCGGTCGCGGAGAAGCATCCGATCCTCGTGGGTGAAACCGGCGCGGACATGAAGAAGATGAATTTCATCCCGGAAAACATCCAGGAGTCCCCTTACACATGGGTTCCCGACATGCTCGGCTACATCCAGAAGCACAAACTCAACTGGACCGGCTGGTGCCTCCATCCGGGTGCCTCTCCGGTCATGATTTCCGATTGGAAATACACGCCGACCCCATGGGGTGCGATGGCGAAGGAAGCGCTTGCCGGCAAGCAGTTCGAGCTCAAGAAGACGCGCTGTACCAATCGGTTTGACTTCCGGAGAGCGCGCCCGGTCGGGATCGAGGATGCGTTTTCCCGGAAGATCGTGCGCCAGCGGCGGATGATCAAAAGCAGCTCAAAGCCCAGTGAAGGGAACCCCATTC
>DATLIO010000513.1:0-2355 GCA_035539355.1 Luteolibacter sp. | reverse complement strand
TGGGGAAACGGGTTCCGAGGGAGGGGAATCGAGAGCCGGGGGACAGCAATCGAAGTCCGGCGGACGGCATTCGGAAAAATTGCCGTTAGTTGACTCTCCGACCCACTGGATTGTCCCTCCGAGCACGCGGATTTCCCGTCCGATCCCGAGCAACCGCCTCAATTCCGAAAGAACCCGGCCCGCAATTTAACCATCGACGCCTCCGGATGAAGCTGGCGTGATTTTGCCATGGCTTTCGTGCTCAACCCGAAACTGGAAGATGGCGGATTCGCGCTCGGTCGCATCAACGGCTGCCGGCTGCTCCTGAAAAACAACGCGCTCTTTCCGTGGCTGATCCTCGTCCCGGAAGTCGAGGGCGTGGAAGACCTCCACCAGCTTTCGCCGAAGCAATACCTCGAAGTCATGGACGCCGTGCGCCACGTCTCCGAGTTCGTCGAATCGCATTTCTCGCCGGAAAAACTCAACGTCGCCTGCATCGGCAACGTCGTCCGGCAGATGCACATCCACATCGTCGGCCGGACCACCGGCGATCCCGCCTGGCCGGGCACCGTCTGGGCCCACGACGGCAAGGCCGAGTATTCCCCCGACGAAGTGGACGAGATCCGCGAGACTGCGAGAATCGCGCTGGAACTCGCGTAGACCCATCCCACCATGAAATCCATCCTGCTCGCCTTCGCCCCGCTCGTCGCCCTCGCCACCGCCGAACCGCTTTTCAACGGCAAGGATCTCACTGGCTGGACGCCCGACGTTCCTGCCGCGGATGGCAAGCCCGAGACACCGCCGAGCTTCATCGTCCGTGACGGACTGCTCGTCAGCAAAGGCGAGCCGAAGGGCCATCTGGTTTCCGACAAATCATACGCCGACTACAAGCTGGAGATCGAATACCGCTTCGTGAACAAGGGCGGCAACTGCGGCGTCCTCATCCACGCTTCCGAGCCGCGGAACCTTTACAAGATGTTTCCCAAGTCGATCGAAGTGCAGATGAACGCGGGCGATGCCGGCGATTTCTGGTGCATCGGCGAAAACATCGAGGTCCCCGACATGGAGAAACGCCGTCCGCGCAAGGAAGGTCAGAATTACGGCGGCGCTGCCTCCGATGCCCGGCGCATCCTCAATCTCAACGACGATGCCGAAAAGCCGCTCGGTGAGTGGAACACCATGGTCATCGAAGCGAAGGGCGCCGAAGTCATCGTCCACGTGAACGGCAAGCTCGTGAACCACGGCACGAATTCCACCGCCACGTCCGGCAAGCTCGCGCTGCAGGCGGAGGGCACCGAAGTCGAGTTCAAGAAGCTGGAACTCACCCCGCTCAAGAAGTGATCCGCGCCCTCCTGTTCTCGCTGCTGGTTCTTCCGCTCCATGCGCAGGACGGAGGGAAGATCGCCGGTGCCGCACGCCAGCAGATCGGCGTGACCCGCAGCTACGATCCCGCCTACACCTCGATCGCCTATCCGAACGGCGACGTGCCACGCGAGAAAGGCGTCTGCACCGATGTCGTCATCCGTGCCCTCCGCGACTCGCTTTCACTCGATCTCCAGAAGCTCGTCCACGAAGACATGAAGGCGAACTTCTCCAAGTATCCGAAGACCTGGGGGCTCTCACGCACCGACCGCAACATCGACCACCGCCGCGTCCCAAATCTCCGGCGTTACTTCGAGCGCAAGGGATATGAAATCAAACTGCCCGCCACGCAGAACGCGGACGTTTTCAGGCCCGGCGATCTGGTCACCTGCACCGTCGCGGGAAAACTCCCGCACATCATGATCGTCAGCGACCGCAAAACCGCGGACGGACGTCCCTTGATGATCCACAACATCGGCGGCGGAGCTCAGGAAGAGGATGTGCTCTTCGCATTTCCTCTCACGGGGCATTACCGGTTGAAGTGATCAATCACGGATTCCCGGTAGCGAATCATGTGAATGATTCGGCTGGATTCTGAAACTTTTGGGCCGCAGGGACGGTTTTAGGAAAACCATCATGCGAAAAACCCTCACTCCTTTGCTCGCCGCGTTCGCCTTCCTCGGATCGCCGGCGGTTTTCAGCCAGACACCGGAAACACCCGCCAAGGTGGATCCGGATGCGCAGTACCAGCTCGGGCCCGATTCCCAGCCGAAGGAAGGGGTGCCGGAAGGGAAGGTCATGGAGTTCAAGATGGAGACTTCGAAGACCTACCCCGGAATGGTGAGGAAGTGGTTTCTTTACATCCCTCCGGGCTATGACGGTTCCAAACCGTGCGCGCTGATGGTGTTCCAGGACGGAAGCGGTTATGCCTCCCGCAAAGGTGCGTGGCGCGTGCCGGTCGTGCTCGACAATCTGATCCACAAAAAGGAGCTGCCGATGATGGCCGCCATTTTC
>DATLIO010000512.1:0-2982 GCA_035539355.1 Luteolibacter sp. | reverse complement strand
CGTCGTTCTCACTGGTCTTCTCCGGAAGTCCGTCCCCGTTGCTCGAGATTTCCGGACTCGAAGGTTCCGTGCCGGTGGGCGGCGGACCGGCCAATTCCACGTTGACCGTCAAATCACTCCGCTCCATCGGCGGCGCGATCGCCGGTGAACTGAAGCTGCCGGTGAACTGGCAAGCACCGCTGCTGACCCTCCCTCCTCTGGATATCACCGCTTCCGGATTGAAAACCCGGATCGGCGGCCAGTTGGCGATGGTCCAGGGGCTCCCGATCGCCTTGGAATGCAACGCTCCGGCCCAGTCGGTAAAACCCGTCAGCCTGCCCGGCGGCGGAACTTTCCGTTCCCAGGATATTTCATCGGTCCTGCGCTTCGGCGGCATGCTGGTTACGCCGTCAACCTGGCAGGCGGAATTCATCACCGCCGCTTCAAAGCCGGCGATCGTCGCCGACGGACACGAAACCCGGTTCGACCACGCCCAGGCCGTCACCGTTCTCCGCGGCGGAACCCTTTCGTGTGTCGATGCCCGCATCACCGGTGATGACGTTTCCATGCTCGGCAACGCCACCGTCCTTTCGAATGGCAAAGCCGCCGGCGTTCTGCGCATCGTCGCCCCTCAGGAAACCAGCCTTTCGATCATCCGCCGGCTGTTTCCCGGAGCCACCGCCCCACCGGCCTTCAGCTCGATGTCGACGCCCCAGCGCGCCGCCCTCGACATCGAAGTCTCCGGCACCCTCGGTGATCTCAACATCCGCCTTGGCAAAAACGGCCCGTTCGTCGGCCGACCGACCCCACCCGACTCCGCAAAGTCCCAATGAGAATCATCGCCGGAAAAGCAGGCCGCCTCGCGATCAAGGTCCCGTCCGCCGTCGCGCGCCCCACCACCGATTTCATCCGTCAGGCGATCTTCTCGATCCTCTCGGAAAAAATCGACGGCGCCCGCGTGCTCGATCTCTTCGCAGGTTCCGGAGCCATCGGACTCGAAGCCCTCAGCCGCGGCGCCGCATCCTGCGTCTTCGTGGATGAGCATCGCCAGGCCATCGGCGTCATCACCGAGAACCTCGCCAAATCCCGCTTGGAAAACGGCCGCATCGTCAAAGCCGAAGCCACGTCATTCCTGAAACGCGACGTCGCCACCTACGATCTCATTTTCGCCGATCCCCCCTACTTCAAGAACCCCGGCGACAAGGACCATATCGGCAAACTCCTCGAAGCCGACTTCCTCGCCCCGCGCCTCGCGCCCGGCGGATGGTTCATTTCGGAAATCAGCTCCGCCCAGAAAACACCTGACGCTCCCGGATGGACACTCATCGACCGTCGCGAATACGGTAGTTCGGCCATCCTCATCCACGCACCCGCCTGATGCGTTTTCTCTTCGCCCTCACTCTCTACCGGCTTCTTCTGCCTCTGCTCTTCATCACCGCCTTTCCCGGCTGGGTGGTGAAAATGATCCGCCGCGGAGGCTTCGGCACGCGATTGGGCGAACGCGCCTCGATCTACACCACCCCGCTCGATCACGAACCCTGCGGCGCGATCCACGTCCATGCCGTCAGCGTCGGCGAAGTCCTGATCGCCTTGAAATTGATCCGTGAATGGCAGGCCGCGTTTCCCGGAAAAAAATTCGTCATCGCCACCGGTACATCCACCGGCCACGCGATCGCCACCGAAGCGAACATCGGCGACCTCCGCGTTACCTACGCCCCGCTCGATTTCAATTGGATGGTGAGCCGGTACTTAACGCGCTTCGAGCCGTCGCGGATCGTGCTCATCGAAGGCGACATCTGGCCCGGCTTGCTCCGGCAATGCCGCCGCCGCCGCATTCCGGCGACACTGGTCAACGCCCGCCTTTCCCCTCGCTCGGCCCGGCGGTATCTCAAGGCCCGGAATTGGATCGGCCCGCTCTTCGGCCTGCTCGATGGCGTCGCCGTCCAGGAAAAGGAAGACGTCGCCATCTGGAATTCACTCGGAGTTCCCGCGGGACACGTCCATCTAACAGGCAGCATCAAGTTCGATCCCGGCAGCGGCCATCATCCTGAAAAGCGCGCCGATTTCCAAACCATGCTCGATGCCATCGCCGCAGGCCGCCCGGTCATCCTCGCCGCCAGCACCCATCCCGGCGAAGAGGCATGGATCGCCGAAGCCGTCCGTTCGGCCCACACGGACGCCTTGCCGGTGATCGTCCCCCGCCATGCCGAACGCCGCGCGGAAGTGAAAACCGCCCTGGAGAAATCCGGTTTCGAAGTGACCCTGCGCTCGAATTTCTCGCCACCCGCCGATCCGGCGAACACCTGCTTCGTCATCGATTCCACCGGCGAACTCCGCGATTGGACCGCCCATGCCGACGTCGTCATCATCGGCAAAAGCTTCCTCTCCACCGGCGGACAAAATCCCGCGGAAGCCATCCTCGCGCACAAGCCGCTCATCGTCGGCCCGCACATGGAGAATTTCGAACCGCTCGTCAGCCATCTCATCCATGCCGGCGGATGCATCCGCGCGCACGAGCAACCCGGCGTTTCGTCCGCCGTCGATCTCGCGCTCGATCCGACCAACGCCACCAACCTGGCCAATGCCGCCGCAACGGTTCTCGGAGTCCATGAAGGAGCCACTTCCAGGGTCGTCCGGCTGCTCGAAACCCCGAATATTTGATGCAACGCGGAGTTTGTCATTTTCAAAACAGCCCGCTACGCTGCGACCTGTGAGCGAGTCCGAATCCGATCCTTTGCAAGGTTTGTTGTCCCAATTTGCCCTTGGTCCCGCCTGGGCGAGAAGCACGGACAAGCCTGAGCGCGCGCCCAGAAGAGAAGAATCCAGGGACTCTAAAGACGCGTCATCCCCACGTCGCGACGATCGCCGCCAAGGCGGATTCCGCGATCGTGACGGACGCGACAACCGCGACAACCGCGACAACCGTGGTGAAGGCCGGCGCAATTTCCAGGGTGGCAAAAATTTCTACGACCGCCGCAGCGGTCCTCCGCAGCGTGAGGACAT
>DATLIO010000511.1:0-2998 GCA_035539355.1 Luteolibacter sp. | reverse complement strand
GGTTGACCCGGCCTTCCTTGACAAACGAACAACTGGCGGAAAAGAACGACAAAACCGCCAAAGGCAGAAGCATGAGATACTTGCGCATGATGCACCGACCAAAGCCGAGGCCCGGTGCATCTGGCAAGTTGAATCAAAATCAGATCTTCATCAGATCCGCTTCCTTGGCCACCGCGTGCTCTTCGATTTTCTTGGTGTAGGTGTTCGTCAGGTCCTGCACCTCTTTTTCGAAGGTCTTCTGGGTGTCCTCGGTGAGGACGTTTTCGGCCTTCATTTTTTTCGCCGAGTCCATCCCGTCCTTGCGCGCGGCGCGGAGGCGGACTTTGGCTTCTTCGGCGAGTTGCTTGATCAGCTTCACCATGTCTTTCCGGCGTTCTTCGGAAAGCTCGGGGATCGGCACACGGATCGAGCGGTCGGCGGCGGCGGGGTTGAGACCCAGCTTGCTCTCACGGATCGCTTTTTCGATGTCGCGGGTCGTCGATGGGTCGAACGGCTGGACGACCAGCATCCGCGGCTCGGGCGAGCTGATCACGGCGAGGCTCTTCAATTTCGAAACGGCGCCGTAGGCGTGGACGTGGACGTCGAGATTGTCGATCAACGCGGGGCTCGCCTTGCCCGTGCGGACACCGGCGAATTCGTGGATCAGGTAATCCACGCATTTGGACATCGCGTCTTCGATTTCGAGAATGGCTGTATCGGGATCCATGATGGGAAGTGTGGTGGGTGATTATTCGCCGTGGACGAGGGTTCCGATCGGCTTGCCGCGCAGTGCGTGGGAGAGGTTTCCGGCTGGACCCAGATCAAAGATGATGATCGGGATGTGGTTGTCCATGCAGAGGCTGAACGCCGTGGCATCCATGACGCTGAGGCGCTTGGTGAGGCACTCCTGGAAGGTCACCGTCTCATAGCGGACCGCGTTCGGATCTTTCCGAGGGTCGGCATTGTAGACCCCATCCACCTGGGTGGCCTTGAGAATCACGTCCACGCTCATTTCGCTGGCACGCAGCGCGGCGGTGGTATCGGTCGAGAAGAACGGACTGCCGGTGCCGGCGGCGAAAATGACGACTTTGCGGCACTCGAGCTGGCGCTCGGCTTTCCGGCGGATGAACGGCTCGGCGACGTTCTTCATCTCGATCGCCGACTGCACCCGGCAGCTGACACCGTGATGCTCGAGCGCGCCTTCCAGGGCCAACGCGTTCATGACCGTCGCCAACATGCCGACATAATCGGCGGTCGCGCGGTCCATCCCGCGGGCGGAAGCACTCGCTCCACGCCAGAAATTTCCGCCACCTACGACGATTCCGAGCTCAAGATTCGTCGTTTCAACCGCCTCCTTGATCTCCCGGGCGATGCGATCGACGATTTCCGGGGAAATGTTGTCCGTCGAGCCTGGCTCCCGCAATGCCTCTCCGCTGAGTTTCAGGATGGCACGTTTGAAGGGGCGGGGATCTTTAGGCGCGGCGCTCATGCGGTGGTGTCTCCGGCGAGAAAAGCCGAATCACCCCCTTCTTGGAAAGTGAAATCACGGATTCAATTCGACGCGGGCGGCTCGCCGATCGTGAATTTCACCCCCAGATCCGCCAGCGCCGCCTTCGCCTCGACCGCACCGTCGATCACCACGGTGACTTTCAACGGCTGGGTCTGCGGCCGCTGGTAATCTTCGAGCGTTTTCCGGATCGCGATCAATGCGAGTTTCAGGACCTGGCGGCTGGTGAGATCGACGTCCTGGGGAATGGTCAGGTTGGTGATGTCGAGGTTCACCTGCAGCCCTTCCTCCGTCATCCTGCCGCCGATGCCGATGTTGCAGAGAACGAGCAGATTCGTCTCGGTGACCTTGTAGTTCGGATTGTTGGTCGGGATCTGGTGGGCGCTTTTGATCGAATCCACGAGCACCTCGGGAAACGCTCCGGTCAGCGCCATCGGCCGCGCCATGACGGACGCCTGGAGAGCCTCCCCCACGTCGGAAATCGCCTCGTCTCCATCCGTGCCATGAAGGCTGAGCGGTTCATAAATGGGAACCACCGTGATGGTGCTGGCGGACGCCCCGAGCATCGGAAGCACGCCGCAGATCAGACACTGGAGGAGCAGTTTCATATTTCCCATCCTGAATCGGCCTCGTTCCCGGGGCGAGCCAAAAGCCATCCGATGCCCGGTGCTTGCAAAACACCGGCCCGCATCTTGCAATGGGGCATGGATCATCTGGCTCTCGCCCGGAACGTGATTGAAATCGAAGCCGACGGCCTGCGCCGTATGGCGGACCGGCTCGACGACCAGTTCATCCTCGCGGTGAACACGCTCCACACCACCCTCGACAACCGCGGCAAGATCGTCGTCGTGGGCGTCGGCAAATCCGGCAACATCGGCCACAAGATCGCCGCGACGCTCAACTCCACCGGAGCCACCGCCGTCGTCCTCAATTCCCAGAACGCACTGCACGGCGACCTCGGCCTGATCTCCGACGGCGACGCGATCCTCCTGCTGTCCTACTCCGGTGAGACCAGCGAGCTGCTCGACCTTGTCCCTTTCATCAAGCGCTTCGACGTCCGGCTGATCGCCCTCACCGGCCAACCCGCGTCGAACCTTTCGAAACTCTGCGACCTCACGCTCGACACCTCCGTCGCCCGTGAAGCCTGTCCGTTGAATCTCGCGCCGACTTCATCCTCCACCGCCATGATCGTCATGGGCGACGCGCTCGCGATGGTGCTTCTCGAAGCCCGCGGTTTCACCGAAGAGGATTTCGCCCGCTACCATCCCGGCGGATCGCTCGGACGGGCCCTTCTCACACGGGTCTCGGACATCATGCGCGGCGGCCAATCGCTTCCCACCATTTCCGAAGACGCCTTCGTCCTCGACGCCCTCATCGCGATGAACAAGGTCCGCGCCGGCGCCTGTCTGATCCTCGATGGCGAAGGATTTCTCGCAGGCATTTTCACCCACGGGGATTTCGCCCGCGGCTATCAGAAAGATCCGACGATCGGCGAAAAGCCCATCGTCGAGC
>DATLIO010000510.1:0-8684 GCA_035539355.1 Luteolibacter sp. | reverse complement strand
GAGTTGCGGAGGCCGGTTCGCGGTTTCGGTGAATTCGTCTTTCGCGAATCCCCACTGACGGGCTTCTTCACGGAATTTTTCCGGGACGGCTTCGTCGTTCTGGAGGAAATACAGCAGTCCGATCTGATCGCGGACGTGTTCGGCGAAGATCGCTTTCCGCGCGGCTTCGTCGCCATCGGGCCAGCCGAGGTTTTTCCCGGGAAGCGAAAGCCGGATGTAGCCGCCGGAGACGTCGTTGATGTCGTATTTGTTGTTGGGCAGCGGTGGCGTCTGGGCTTTGAAGACGCACTGCTTCGGGTAGTCGAAGAGCTTCTTGATCTCCTTGCCGAGCGCGGGAAGCACTTCGACGAAATCCTCGCGGCGGTAGCCTTCGGGCTTCGATGCGGGGACGCGGTTGTTTTCCTCCGGTGTCATGATGAGCCGGAAGTTGTAGGCCTGCAGTTGCTGGTCCGCCTGATCGGGCGCGAGCGCTTCGTTGAACTCCGCCTTGCCTTCGCGGCCGGTTTTCCATGCGACTCCGGCTTTCGCCATGAGATCGCCTTCGTAGGTTCCGTCGATGAAGACGAGCGCTTCATGGGTGACCGGTTTGCCATTCGAGGTGAACGTGACCGATTCGATGCGGCGGTCCTTGGTGGTGACGGCGGAAAGCGTGGTCTCCTTCGCGAGGGTGATCTTCGGATGTTCCGCGAGCATCGCTTCGAGGACGAGCAGGTTGACCTTCGGTTCGGTGAAAGTGCCTCTGAAGCTGTCCTTCACCTGCTGCGAATCGGCGCCGTAGGTCTTGATGTAGTGCGCTTCCGCCCGCTTCGCGAGATCGGCGAAGGTGCCGGAGAGGCTTTCGAACGAATGGAAATCGGTGTGGGAAAGTCCGCTCGTGACCAGGCCGCCGATGCGTGAGGTCGGTTCGACAAGAAGCACGCTCGATCCGGATTTCGCGGCGGTGATGGCGGAGGCGATGCCGCCGGGGGTGGCGCCGTAGACGAGGACGTCGGCGGCGTTGGCGGCGGTTGTCAGAGCGAGGAGGAGAGTGAAGAGCGGACGCATGATTGATGGGTTTCAGATCTACGGCGCGATGGGCCATCGCGCCCTACCTTTATTTGAGGTCGTTGATGTTGGCGGAGTCGTGGAGGGCTTTCATCTCGGCATCGGTGAGCGCGCGGTTGTAGACCGCGATGCCTCCGACGAGGCCGATGAGCGGATTGCCGACTTTGTGGCCGACGGCGTAGCAGGCACCGACGGTGAAGTCCGCGGGGCCGTCGGGCTTGGTTTCCGCATGTTTCTCCGCGTCGTAGGTGAAGATGCCACGGCCATGGTAGTATGGGTTCATGCCGCGGTCCTTTCCATCGGGGCCTTCCTTGATGAAATAGGGATCGTTGCGGCGGTCCTTCACGGGGTCGAGCGGACGTTCCTCCATGACGCCGTTGAAGTAGGCGCGGAGGTATTTTCCGTCATAGGTCGAGCCGAGCGTGACCCATTTGCCGACGGGGATCTCGGAGTTGTTGACGGCGTAGTCGGCACACCATGGAAAGCCGGAGCCATCGGCGCGGCGGGTGACGCCGCCTTCGTTGGAAATGTGGGGGACGAGGCGTTTCGGTCCGCCATACATGCCCATGTTGAGAAGCAGCGAATACTGGCGGGTGCCGCCGTCGTCGTTCGCGCCTTTGCCTTCGCTCCAGATGCCGGCGACGGTGACGCCTTTCTTCATGTCATCGACACGGATGACGGTGAAGAGGGTGACCTGCGCGTCCTTGCCGTGGATGTCGAGGTTGCCGATGTCCTTGCGCGGGACGTGGAGGTAATGGGAGCCGTCGAGCTTCGTCGAGAATCCGGAATAGGGGCCGCCTTCGATGCGGGGGATCGCTCCGCCGGACTCCAACAGGGCGTGTTTCTGTTCGGTGCCTTTCGAAACGCGGGCTTGGCCGGCGTCTTCGGCGAAGTCCCAGAAGGCGACGAGGTTCGGGGTTTTGAGGATGGTTTCGGGATTGCCGCTCGGTTCTGCGAGAAGGGCGATCGGTGAAAGGGCGGCGAGGGCGATGAGAAGCTGGCGGGGCATGATGTCGGGATTCCTAGAACGTTGGAAACAGGCCGTCACTATCGACAAAAAGGCGCACGATCCACGAGGAATCGTGCGCCTTGAGGAATCAGAGCGATTTCACTTCGTCACACGGAGTCGGTAGAAGCGCTTCGCGGGGATCGGCGAGCGGTTGTCGGTCACACTGACGGCGGAATTCGCGGACGGGTTGTTGGAGTCGGTGACGGTCACGTTCGCGTCATTCGAAACGAAGGCCGCACCGGCGGTGCTGGTGGCGACGATGGTCCACGAGTTGAGCGCGAGATCGGGGCTGGTTTCGACGACGGTCGTGATATCCGTGCGGCCGGGAGCGCGGCTGAACTGGACGGCACCGGTGTTGCCGGGAGCTTTCGAAAGGACGGATCCGGAAGGCTGGAACGGATGGGATCCGACGGAGTATTCCAGAATGTTGCGGAGTCCGTCGTCATCGGCGTCTTCTTCAGGCAGATCCTTGTCGCTTGGGAGGTTGTTTGCAGTGACCCAATCGTCGTACGGAGTGGTTCCGCCGGGAACGCCGCCGACGTTGAGTTTTCCGCTGCCGGAAAGGTAGAGCGGAAGATCTGCCGCGCCGTAGATGTTGGGGGCGACAGGCGTGCCGTTCACGACCAGCGCGGCGACGGTGTCGGTCTGGCCGTGGGCGAGATCGAGTTTCGCGCCGCTTGCGATGCGGACGGTCGAGTTGTTGGCGAGCGAGGCTTTGGTGAGGCGGAGGACGCCGGCTTCGACGTTGGTGATGCCGGTGTAGGTGTTGGTTCCGTCGAGGACGAGCGTGCCGAGGCCGCGCTTGTAGATGCCGGCGGTGAGGCCGCTGATTTCTCCGGAGAGAATGGCATCGGTGGCGGCGGATCCGTTGGCCACATCGATCACACGGTCGCGGCCACCGAGGGCGATCGGGTTGACGATCTCGATGGTGGAATCGGACTTCGGCGAGGAAAGGCGGAGCGAGAGATCGGAATCGTTGTTTCCGCCGCTGGTGACGAAGTAGTTCGTGCCCCAGACGAGTTGGGCTCCGGCTCCGCCGAAGTTGGCGACGCGGTGGCCGCCGGACGCGCTGAAGCCGGAATCGCCGGTGAGGCGGATGTTGCCGTTGTTGTTGCCGATGGCGTTCGAGAAATCTCCGGGCGCCGTTCCGTTGAGGTCGTTGGCGATTTCGATGATGCCGTCGTTGCCGACCCAGAAGCCGCCGCCGGTGAGTGCCGCGAAATTGTTGGCGGAGGAGAAGCGGAAGACCGGGCCGCTGATGTAGAACCGGGCATCGGCGCCGGTGGTCGCACCGGTGTAGTCATACAGCCCGCTGCCTCCCGCGATGACGGAGAAGCCGTTTGGAACCGCAAGGTTGAACTCGAATTTCCCGGTTCCGTAGTGGTAGAAGTACGGGGAATAGGCGGTGGTGCCCGTGCCGGTGAATTTCACGTCCTGATCGCCGCTGATGAGGATGCCGCGTCCGTTGTTGGAGTTGCTGTCGCCGAGTGCCTGTGCGGCGAGGTCGAGATGGACCGGGCCGCCGGTGGCTTCGATGGCGAGGGTGCTGTAGATCAGGGCGGAGGTGCGGGTGAGCTTGCGGCCGTTCGGCACGTCACCGGAGTCCGGGGTCATCTCGGCGTAGCTGAGACGGTAGTGGTTCGCGTTGCCGGTGTTGGCTGCGGTCAGCGCGGTGGTGGTCGTGTTGTTGAGGCGGGTCAACGTGGCCGTCGGCAGCGTTCCGGTGAGCGCGGCGAAGCCGTAGCCGGTGGAGTCACGGACGACGAGGTTGCTGCGGCCGTTGGCCGGGGAGCCGGTGGCGTTGGCGAAGATCACGTTGCCCACGGCCGAGAAGCCGTTGTTGACGGCGGCGACGATGACCGTGTTTCCGGCGTTGCTGGAGAGGTCGATCAGGTTCGAGGTGAGGGCGTTCGTGGTCGTCGTGCTGCCGCCGAGCGAGCCCAGGGTGAGGGCGATGCCGGAGCTGCCGGCGGGCGCGTCGAGCGTGAGGACGTTGGTGATGCCGTTCGCGCCGTTGCCGAAGCGGAAACCGGAGATGGCGGCGGCCGTGACTCCGGAGGCTTTGCCTTTGAGGGTCAGATTGGAGTTGTCGATGATCACCGGGCTGGTGCCGCCCATCGGGTTGTTGGTTCCGCTGTAATCGAGGATGAGTTCACCGGCGGTGATGGTGGTGTTGCCGGTGAAGAGGTTGTTTCCGCCGATGCTCCATGTCGTGGTGCCGAGCTTGTTGAGCGCGGTGGTGTTGTTGGCAGCCAGGGTCGAGTTGCTGATGCCGCTGTTGAGGACGTTCACGCCGGGTGAAATGCCCGAGAGACTGAAGGTCCGGGTGGTCGCCGAGCCGGAATTCGACGTGAAGGCGTTGGCCGCGGTGTTGGAGAAGGTGATGGGACCAAACCCGGCGGAGTTGATGGTGGCGCTCGCACGAAGCTCGAAGAGGCGGTCCGTGGAAGCCGTCGATCCGATGTAGCGGATGCTGCCGCCGGTGAAGAGAAGGTTGGCCGTGGCGTTCGATGAAGCGCCGAGGCTGCTGGGGATTCCTCCATTGGCGAGGGTATCAAGCACGATGGCGCCGCTGCTGATCTGGGTCGCGCCGGTGTAGGTGTTGGCGGAATTCGCCAGCTGCAGGGCTCCGTTTCCCGAGGAGAGGTGGATGCCGCCGCCGGCACCGCTGAGAACTCCATCGAGCGACGCGTCGGTGTATCCACCTCCATTCTGGACGACGACGTTGCGGAGCGAGGTGCCGAGGTCGATCGGGTTGGTGAAGCGGGTGAGGCCGTCGGAACCGCTGCCTCCGAGAAGAAGGTTTCCGCCCAGGTCGAGGAAGCCGGTCGAGCCCCAGGTGATGGGAGCGCTGGTTCCGCCGATGGAAACGCTGCGGGTTCCGCCGTAGCTGCTGAATCCGCCGCCATTGGCGGTGAAAGCGACCTGTCCGGGACCACTGCCGAGCGAGACCGACGCGTCCGCGCCGACTTCGAGCATGGCGCCGTCGAGGGTGACTTTCGAGGTGCCGAGGTAACCCGCGATCTGCGGAACGCGGAGGGCTCCGCCGCCGGTGACGTAGGTGTTGCCGCTGATCGTGTTCGCCGGATTGCTGACGAAGAGGGTGCCGCTGGTCTGGAGGGAAAGCTGGCCGTTGGTCAGCAGGCCGGAAAGCACGGCGTCGGGCATGTTCGGAGCCGAGCCGTCGCGCACGGAGAAACGACGGTCGAGCCCGCCGAAATCGAGGTTGTTGGTGAAATCGATCGTGCCTGCGGAGAACGGGGTGTTCAGGAGGAAGATGCCGGTCGAACTGATGCTCCACAACGTCGCGGGCATGAAGTGGGGGGTGACGCCCCAGACGAGCGGAGCGTTCGGAACTCCTTCGGAAGTGAGCGAAATTTTCCGGTAGCCGGAAGCGGAGCCGAAACCGCCGTGGGCCGGCGCATCGGTCTTGAAGCGGACCTGGCCGGGGGCGGTGCCGAGCGTGAGCGCGTTGTTTTCCACCACGGTGCCGCCGAGCTCGAGCAGTCCGCCGTTGAGGAAGACGTTGGTGGTGGCGATGCCGCCCATGCCGTTCACGCGGAGGTTGGCGCTCTGGCGCAGGTCGGTGAGGCCGGTGTAGGTGTTGTTGCCCATGAGGGCGAGCGTGCCGGCTCCGGTTTTGACGATGCCGAATCCGGTTCCGGAAACGGGGCCGTCGAAGGCGATGACGCCGCTGCCGTTGTCGACGGTGATCGAGGTTCCCGAGATCGGGGCGAGGGTCACCGGGCCGGTGCCGAGGTTGAGATTGCCGTTGCCGTTGGTGGGGATGATGTAGCCGAAATTGCCGGCCAGGGTGATGGGTTTGGCGTTGCCGATGACCAGCGGGGCGGTGGTCGATGCGTTCTGGATCGTGCCGCCGGCGATCGTGAACGTGCCGCTGGTGGAGCCGAGCGCCGCCGTGTTGTTCAGGCTCAGAAGACCGGCGCTGTGGGTGAAGTTGGCGAAGGTGTTGGTGCCGTTGAGGGTGAGCGTGCCCGTGCCGGTTTTGGTGAAGAGCGGGCTGCCGGAGAGGACGCTGTTGATGGAGAGGTTCCGGTTGGCGCCGACATTCCACGTTTGTGGGGCGGTGACCGCGATGTTGACGGCGTTCGTGTTGTTGAAGGTCACGTTTCCGCCGGCGCTGTCGGCATTCGGCATGTCGATGCCGGAACCGCCGATCGACAGGGTGCGTGCGGTGGTGTCATTGCTGCTGAACGTGTGGTTGAACGTCGTGGTCGGGAACGAAAGTCCGGCGGCGGATTGGGCTCCGTTCAGAAGAATCGCCTGCGCGGTCAGCACGTTGGTGCCGCTGAAGGAGGCGATGTCGTTTTCAGCCGGTGCGGCGGTCGGATCGGGGGCATCAAGACTGGAGTCGATCGACCAGCCGGTGACGTTGGACCACAGGGCGTTGGTTCCGGACAGCGTGCCGTCCCAATAGATTTGCGCGGAGGCACCCAAAGTGAGGGCGAAGAAAGATGCCCCGGCCATCGCGGCGCGGAGAAAGGGGTTCTGGCAGGGTTTCATGGATTTTGAACCTGCCCCTACGGGACGGCGATGCGGCTTCTTCCGCAGAATCGGCGTCCGCCGGAATTTGCGGAGATGTCCTTGCCGGCCGTTCCATCCGCCGGATTGCGGGAAGCGAAGGCACGTTCGTCAGGAAGCCGACAGCTTCTTGGCGTCGTGTTCCTTTTTCGAAACCTTGCGGCACTGCGAGACGAAATGATTGCAGGCTTCCTGGCAGAGGAGGGGGATGACTTCCGTCCCGGGGAGGCCGCTGGAAATTCCATCGAAGCGGCTGGCTTCGCTGTCTTCGAGGGCCGTGCTTCCATCGAGTTGCCAGAGGATGCGTTTCGCGCACTGGTTCGTGGGGCCGCAGGTTTCACGGACGAGCTGCTGGGCTCCGGCATCGCTGATGAAACGGGCGCTGCGGTACATGCCCGTCTGGCGCTCCAGTTTTTCGCGGAGATTCTGAACGGCGAGTTTCCCTGAGGCCGAGGCCCTGTGGAGGCCGATGGCGGCGGGGTAGAAATGATCGAGCGCGAGCCTGAGATCCTCGGCCGAGGAAAGGATCATCACCCAGCCGGCCCGGAGATTCACCTGACCCTTGGTGAACCGGTATTCCCCGTCCGGCGCGTAGGTCGAAAGATCCCGCGCGACCATCGGATCGCGATGGATCTCGAAGGCGGAAACCTCTCCGGAACGTACGTTGGAAGCATCCCGTTCATGGGAAAGGATGAAAAGTTGTTCACAAGGTTGTTCACCGATTTGTTCACAAAGTTGTTCGCATGAAGCACCTGTTTGAATTTCGATTTCGCCGATGCGATGAACCTTTTTCTCCAGCAGTCTGGTCAGATAATGTGTGATGGATTCTTCCGGGAAAATAGTGGATGAGCGACTGAACTCCTGTGGTTTGTATTGATTGTCGAAATCGGAGATCTGGTCGAGGATGACATCCGCAATCAAACGTTCGGTTCCAATGGCGGAGGAGTAATAAAGCGTCTTTCCGCGCAGGTGGTGCGGGTTGTGGCGGAAGACTTCCCGCTGGCTCGCGGCGGCGCCGACTTCGCTTTCGATGCCGAGGAGGACGGGGATGTCCTGATAGGAATGCAGGCCGTCGGAAATGAAGAACGGGACCACGATCACATTGGGGGTGGGCGACATTTCATCCCAACCGGCGATGAGTGGTTCCTCCTCCATGAAGGCGTCAGTCACATGTTTGAATCCTTCGTTCGAAGCGATGATTTGATCGACCTGATCGCGGATGGCCTTGGTCGAGTTCTGGTTCAAGCCGGTGCCGTGGCCGGTGATGATGAGCGTGGTTTCGGCGGGATCGATTCCCGGGGCGACCTCCCGGGCGCGGCGGAGGATGAGGCCAGTCATCGAGGGATGGACTCCGACGGGCAGGCAGTAGTGGAGGATTTTTCCGCCGACGAGGGTGGTGGGCCCGGTGATCCCGAATTCCCGCGGGATGACGTCCTGGGTGAAGTAGCCCTCACTGATGAAATCCGGGACGATGTAAACCTCCTCCGCGTCGATCATGTAGAGCGCTTCCCGCATCGACGGCTCTTCTTTCCAGAAGCAGCAATGGACCTCCGCGAAAAGCCCGCGTTTGCGGATTTCGTCGGCGTGTTCGAAATACGGGGTCGAGGAATCCGGATTCTCGGTGGATCCGTGGCCGACGATCAGGAGGGCGCTGTTTGGCTTCGGCGCGAAGGGCATGGCCTGAAGCTAGGATGCCCCCGCGCCTGCGTCCAACAAATCAAAGTGGGTCAGCCTTTGCCGCCCCGCATGACGAGGGAGACGATCCAGAGGACCAGGAAGATGATGAAGAGGATTTTGGCGATGCCGGCGGCGGAAGCCGCGATGCCGCTGAATCCGAGCACGGCTGCAATCAGGGCGACGACGAGGAAGACAAGGGTCCAGTGGAGCATGGTAGTTTTTGGTTGTTACAACTTTCTCCATCGCAGAATGCGGGCCGTGCGGTTTTCGTTGGATTTGCGTGGGTTCGGACAGGCCGGTAGGTTTCTTTTGCAACGGGATCGTGCAAAAGAATGGATCAGTGGAAATCATGCGACTCCGATGCGTGGGTCGGATCCGTGGCGGGCAGGGAAGTGATGGCAGTCACATAAAC
>DATLIO010000509.1:0-4929 GCA_035539355.1 Luteolibacter sp. | reverse complement strand
GGCGGAGCCCGCACTTATGATCTCGGCCGCATCGAGGTCCTCCGCGGCGCCCAAGGCGCCATCTACGGCGGCGAATCCGTCGGAGGCGTCCTCTGGCTCGAAACTCCCCGTGGCAGCGGCGATCCGTCCGGCTCCGCAACCTTCGAAGCCGGCTCGTTCGACTCCTACGCCGGCCGCGCCCGCTTCCAGGGACAGATCGGCGATGTTTCCTACTACCTTTCCGGCGGATACGAGGAAACCGACAACGATGCCCCGGCCCAGGATTTCCATCAGGGAACCACCGCACTCCGCGTCGAAGGCAAAGTCGCCGACGGCTGGACGATCGGCACCACCTTCCGTTCGACCGATGCCTATTTCAACAACTCGGGCAATTCCGACGACCACCTGGATGCAGCGCTCGCGACGATCTACGCCAACGGTGTGATTTCCGAAACGTGGACCGCCCGCTTCCTCGCCGGTTTCCACCAGGAATTCTACGACAGTGATTCCTTCTACGGAAACTACGGCACCGATCTGCGTGCAGGCGGATTCTCCACCGACCACGAAATCACCCTCGCGAAAAACCTCCGTCTTCTCGCCGGCGGCTTCTTCCACGAAACCTCGTACGAAAACACGATCGACAGCGACGAATCCCGCGAACGCTACGGCGTCCACTCGGCGCTCGAATGGGACGTGATCGAAAATCTCACGCTCACCGGAGCGATCCGCTGGGAAGATTACGACGAGTTCGGCGACAAGACCACGTGGCGTCTCGGCGCCGCCTACACGATCCAGCAAACCGGAACCACCTTCCGCGGCGGCTTCGGCACTTCGTTCCGCTCACCGACATTCCTCGACCTCTTCGGTTCCACTTACGGCCCCGGAAATCCAGGTCTCGATCCTGAAAGCGCCGAAGGCTGGGACATCGGCATCGCCCAGGCGATCGGCGAACATCATCATATCGAAGTCGCCTATTTCAAGAACACCATCACCGACCGCATCCAGACTCCGTTCGGATCGCCGCCACAGAATCTCGATGGCGACACCGTCACCGAAGGCTTCGAAGTCGGGCTCAACGGAAATTGGTGCGATGGTAAAGTCGGCTACCGGCTCGCTTGGACGAACCTCCGGAAAAGCCTCGCCGACCAACCCCGCAACGCGGCATCGGCGGTCCTCGATTGGAAACCCACCGACAAATCGCTCGTCGGCATCGGCGCCACCCATCTGTCCGATCACTCGTGGGGCGGCGATCCGCTGGAATCCTTCACCACCGTCCGGCTCTTCGGTTCCTACCAGTTGACCGAAAACGTGAAACTCCACGCCCGCCTCGAAAACCTGTTCGACGAGCAATACGAGCTCGCGAGTTTCTACGGCGACGTGATCCCGGGTGCCGGTCGCGGCATCTACGGAGGCATCACCTTCAGCTGGTGATGTGACCTTCACCCGATGCCCGGTCGCGGAAGCGGCCGGGCATTTTTTGTTCACCGCTTGTCCGGACGGATCGGCAGACCGGTGAGACCGATCAATTCGCCGGTCACAAACAGGATCACCTTTGATCCATCCGGCAGTTCCTGAACGCTGATCCTCGTCGCCCCGTCATTGGAAAAGCCATCGGTCCTCAGCTTTGCAAGCTCACGAACCTTTCCGCCACCTTCCTCAAGATCAGTGTCGGTGAACGTCGCATTGATCGACTGTCCGAAGCCGACAGCCTGTGCATTCAAATCCAGCACCTTTCCGAACCTGATCACCTCCGTCTCGCCGTCATCGGACTCGATGGAAATCTCACGGACGATCTCCATTTTCGCATCCTGTCCAGCCTTGGCCATCACCGAGGGCATTGTCATCAAGTCTGTCCCCTTCCGCTGCGCCAACGCCCGAAACATCAACTGAACTTCCAAATCTGACATGCTTTCCCTGCCATCGAACTTCCAATCGGAATCCGACGGCACGCGAACGATCTTCGAAGTGGCCTTTACCCTGGCCTCCTGATCCGAATCAATCTGACCGAACAACGCGACCAGCTTCGCCACATCCGCGCCATCCGGCGAAGACACGGTCAGCGAACCGTCCCCATGTGTGGTCACTTTCAAATGCGGATCGACTTCGATTCCCAATCTTCCGAGCAGATCGCTCCATTGCGGATTCATCAGTTCCTGATCCGTCATGCCCGCCATCTTCCCGAGCCGCGAATTGATACTCTGCTGCGACGCGATCGTCCTCTCATTCGCCCCGCCTTTTTCCACAGGTTCGAAAATATAGGTGAGATTGTTTCTTCTCACATTCATCCCCGCCGCCGCTGCCAGGATCTTCACCGAACTGCTGAACGTCTTTCCGGAAAGTTTCATGTTGAGCCGCGCGCGGTCATCGCCTCTCACATCGAAGGAAAATTCCAACGCCTTCTCGCCTGATTTCAGGCACGCATCGACATACGCCGCGTTCAACTTCGCCAAAGCGGCACGCAATCCCAATCCGTCGATCTCCAGCTCGGGCAGGTAAAACCGGATCAGTTGCTCGGGCCGGTGCGTCTTCTCCGCCACCCGCTCCTTGCTCCGCAAATTCCGTCCTCCTTCGGCGCTCCGGGTATCCTCCGGTTTTGAGATCGTGATCTTTCCCGCGGCGTCTCCATCTCCACGGAACCACGCCATCCCACCGGCGAACCAGAGGATCGCCAGCAGGCAAAGCACGATCAACGCGGACAGAATCCACTTCTTCATGTTGTCACCCTGCGAGGTTTCCGCAGGGCGATCAAGCACTCAGCGGAACTTCACTCCAAGACCATCGGTCAGCGCCTTGAGCACTTTCTGGTGCGCGGCATCGACTTCCTCGGCTTTCAGCGTGCGGTCCGCGGCGCGGTATTGGAAACGATACGCCACCGACTTGCGGTCGGCGGGAAGTTTCACACCGCTCGGATCGGTGAACACGTCGAAGCACTCCGAAGCGGTCAACAACGGCTCGGCATGCTTCGCGATCACCGTCTCGATCTGCGAGTTCGCGGTGGAAACCGGCAGCTCCATCGCCGCATCGCGCGACGAACCCGGGAATTGCGGCAGGTCCTCGACATGGCTCGCACCGACAATCAGCTTCCGCAGCTTTCCGAGATCGAGTTCCGCGACGAACACCGGCGACGTGAAATCCAGATCGCGTTCCTTCGCCAGCGAAAGCCGGGCGAACACGCCGATGTTCTGGTCATCGACCTTGATGTCGCTGGCGAGCGCGAAACCATCCCGCTCTTTCGGCGCGAACTTGATCGAACGGTTCGGCAACAGCGCGCCGAGCAGACCTTTCAGATCGTAAAGATCCGCGGTGCGGTCCGTCTGCGCCCAACCGAACGGCTGCGTGCTTCCGGAAACCAATACCGCAAGGGTTTCGCTTTCCTGATCCTTCGCCTTCCCGCCGCCCGCGTTGCGGAAAACACGGCCCATTTCGAAGAAGCGGAGCGCCTTCTGCCCTTGGCGGACATTGCGTTCGGCGCTGGCGATCAACCCCGGAACGATGCTCGGACGCATCACGGCGTGGTCTTCGCTGAGTGGCAGCTTCACACGGATCAGGTCACCGTCCTGCAGCGGACGCAGCGGCAGGATATCGGAAACCTGCGCGTCGGAAATCAGTTTGATCGTCTGGCACTCGTAGAATCCAAGCGCGGCAAGACGACGGCGCAGCACCATGTCCGCGTCGTAGGCCTTGTCGACCGCGCTCTGGGGAACGAAGGAACCGAGGAAGCGTGAAGGCACGTTGTCGAGCCCATGCACGCGCGCGATCTCTTCGACGAGATCGATGTGGCGCTGGAGATCGGCGCGGAACGACGGGATTTCCCAGGAACCATCGGTGAGCTTCGAAAGACCGAGACGGGTCAGGATCTCTTCCGCGGCTTCCAGCGAGATCGAACCACCCATCAGTTGGTTCAGCCTCTTCTCATCGAGAACCACCGGCTTTGTCAGAACCGGTGCCGCTCCGGACACGAAAGTCACACCCGCTTCGCCACCCGCGGTCTCAAGGATCAGCTTCACCGCCAGGGCGGAAGCCGGCAGCACGCCTTGCGGATCGGCGCCACGCTCGAAGCGATAGGACGAATCCGAGGAAAGCGCCGTGCGGCGCGACGTGCGGCGGATGCCCTGCGGAGTGAAGTACGCCGATTCCAGTAGAATCTCGGTCGTCGTTCCGGTGACACCGCTTTCGGCACCACCCATCACGCCACCCAGCGCGAGCGCGGCTCCGGACTCATCGGAAATCACCAGATCGCCGGCAAGCAGCTCGTGTTTCGAATCATCGAGCGCGTCGAAGGTTTCGCCATCGTTCGCCTGACGGACGACGATTGCGCCGGACACCTTCGCGGCATCGAACGCGTGCAGAGGCTGGCCGAGTTCGTGAAGCACGAAGTTCGTGACATCGACGACGTTGTTGATCGGACGGAGACCGATCGACTCCAGCCGCTTCTTCAACCATGCGGGGCTTTCCTTCACCGTGACGCCCTTGATGCGGACGGCGGTGTAGAACGGGCAGGCTTCCGGCGCGTCGACGCGGACGACCGAAGCGTCTTCGGAAAATTTCCCGGCAGCCGGGATTTCCAGCGGGAGGAAAGGCGTGCGCAGCAAGGTCGCCAGTTCACGACCCATGCCGCGGTGGCTCAGGAGATCGGGACGGTTCGGCGTGACCTCGAGTTCGAGCAGGACATCCGAATCGAACATCTCCTTCACCGGAGTTCCGATGACCGAGTCCGCCGGAAGAATGAGAAGACCGTCTTCACCCGCCGGCAGACCGATCTCAGCGGCCGCGGCGAGCATGCCTTTCGATTCAACGCCGCGCATCTTGGTTTCGCCGATGGTGAAACCGCCGGGCAGTTCCGCGCCGGGAAGACAGCACGGAACCTTGTCACCGACCTTGTAGTTCTTCGCGCCACAGACGATCTGCCGCAGCGTGCCTTCGCCGGCATCGACCTGCGTGACCTTCAGC
>DATLIO010000508.1:0-5788 GCA_035539355.1 Luteolibacter sp. | reverse complement strand
GGCCAATGTTCCGAACGCGAAGACATCCCAACGGTAGCCCGCTTCCTGCAAATAACCGTCCGGATCCCGGAGTTGCTCCGGAGGTTGGTAAAGCACCGCGTCGGTGAATTCGAAATGGCTGATTCCCGGCATGTTGCCCAGCGCCCAATCGGACAGGGTCACCCGCCCGGCGTGGTCGATGAACACGTTCCCCGGTTTGAGATTTCCGTGGGCGACCCGCTTGGCATGCATTTCAGCAAGACAGGACGCGATCGTGCGGATCAGCGGCCACGGATCCTTCTTCGGGTAGTCGTTGATCCGATACTGCAGCGAAAGCGGAATCAGTTCGCCCTCGGTATCCACGTAGGCCAGCAGCGGGGTCACCACCATCGCCGGGCGTCCGTCGAAATCGGCATGGATCAACGGCATCACCCCTTCCGGCCAGCCACCGGCCGACAAACGGGCGGCCATCCCCGACAGCAGGCTGCGGCGGATCGCCATCCCTTCGAAATATTTCACCGCCACCAGATTCCCGGCGTAATCCTCGGCAAGGCAGACCGACCCGCAACCCCCTTGGCCGATCAGCACGCTCACGTTCAGGCCTTCGACTTCGGGTTCACCCATTGGATTTGTTCTTAGCGGTTTAAGTGTCCGACCGGCAATCCAGAACAAATCACCATCCCCGCGAAAATAAAATTAAATTGAATGAAATTTCCTCACGGCACCCCGTGTAAGTGCTAAGTCGATCCCTCATCAGAACCCTACTGCCGCCATGAAACCTATCTGCCCTGGTAATCCTTTGGAACGGTACACTTCCCGCCGCGAATTCCTTTACGTCGGGATGCTCGGCGGATTGGGACTCACCCTGCCCCAGTTCCTGAGACAGCAGGCCGCCGCAGCCACCAAGGAATACGCGCTCCACACACCGGTCGCACAGGGGATCATCCACATTTTCCTCCCGGGTGGCATGGCCCATCAGGAATCCTTCGATCCCAAGCCGCTGGCTCCGGCCGAATACCGCGGACCTTTCGGCGCGATCAACACGAATCTCCCCGGCGTCCAGTTCGGTGAAAAGATGACCGAAATGGCGAAAATCGCCGACAAAGTCACGGTCATCCGTTCCATGTCCCACGGCGAGGCCGCCCACGAACGGGGCACGCACAACATGTTCACCGGCTACCGCCCTTCCCCGGCCATCGAGTATCCATCGATCGGCTCGGTGATTTCCCACGAACTGGGTTCCCGCAACGACCTTCCTCCTTACGTCTGCGTTCCTTCCGTACCGAACGAATACGCGAACTCCGGCTATCTATCCTCCGCTTTCGGCCCGTTCGCTCTCGGTTCCGATCCGGCCCAGGCCAGCTTCAAGGTCCGCGACCTCAGCCTGCCGACCGGCGTCGATGAAAAGCGTTTTGAACGCCGCCGCTCGCTGCTCGACACCGTCGACCATCATTTCCGGACGCTGGAGGAATCCGACGCGCTCGACTCGATGGACGCGTTCTACCAGCACGCCTACAAACTCATTTCGTCCCAGAACGCCCGTGAGGCGTTCAACCTCGGCGCCGAGTCCGACGCCACGAAGGACAAATACGGCCGCAACGCCGCCGGCCAGCGCATGCTTCTCGCCCGCCGTCTGATCGAAGGTGGCGTCCGCATGGTTTCCCTCACCGCAGGCGGTTGGGATCACCACGACAACATCAAAGCCGGCATCGAGGGCAACATGCCCAGCCTCGACAAGGCTCTCGCGGCCCTCATCAACGATCTCGATGAGCGCGGCATGCTGGATTCCACCCTCGTCATGGTCACCTCCGAATTCGGCCGCACACCGAAGATCAACCCGACCGCTGGCCGCGACCACTGGCCGCGGGTGTTCTCGACGATGCTTGCCGGTGGCGGCGTGAAACGCGGCTACGTCCACGGCTCGTCCGATTCGCTCGGCGGAGAACCGGAAACGGATCGCGTCGGCGTCGAGGACCTCGCCACCACGATCTACCACCAGATCGGCATCACCGCGGACAAGGAGCTCATGTCACCCGGCAACCGCCCCATCGAAATTGTCGCCGACGGCCACGTGCTCGACGCGCTTCTTGCCAAGAAAGCCTGACCCCAGGGGCCGCACCGGCCAAACCCATCACCCGGTTCCGCAGCTTGAAAATCTCGCTCACCACCCTCTTCGCGCTCACCGCCGTGGCGAGCGCCGGATTCTCCCCTTCGTTCAGCCTCGTCAATCCACGGGGCGGGCAGAAGGGCACGCAGGTCGAAGTCGTCCTTTCCGGAGAACGTCTCGACGGCCTGCAGGAAGTGATGTTCTACGAACCGGGCATCACCGTCGCGGAACTCGACATCAAGGACCCGAAAAACGTCCGTGCCAAATTTAACATCGCCCCGGACGCGCGCCTGGGTGAATACAACCTCCGTCTGCGGACCGAAGGTGGGATTTCCCAGTTGAAATCATTCTACGTCGGGCAGTTCGCGGCGATCAACGAAGCGGAACCGAACAACAATTTCGACCAACCCCAGAAGGTCGAGATGAACACCACGGTCCAAGGCGTTTCCACGAACGAGGATGAGGACTTCTACATCGTCTCCCTGAAAAAGGGCCAACGCCTTTCCGTGGAAGTCGAAGGCATGCGTCTTGGACGTTCCTTGTTCGACACCTACGTTGCGATTCTGGATCCGAAGCGCTTTGAAATCGCAGCCTGTGACGATGCTCCGCTGCTGAAATCCGATTCCTTCGCATCGATCGTCGCGCCTGAGGACGGCGACTACCGGGTCGTGATCCGCGAATCCGCCTACGAAGGCAGCGAGGCCTGCCAATACCGCCTGCACATCGGCAGCTTCCCGCGTCCGAAATCGATCCATCCGCTCGGCGGCAAGCCCGGCGAAACGATCGAGTTCAGTTTCTTCGGAGATCCGTCGGGCGTGATCAAGAAAACCGTCACGCTTCCCGCAGCTCCGGTTTCGCCCTTCCCGGTGTTTCCGGAACAGGAGGGGTTGATGTCGCCGTCACCTCACTGGATCACCGTTTCCCCACTCGAGCATGTCGAGGAGACCGGTGAAAATTCCGCCCAGGACAAAGCGGTCGCCATGCCCGCCATTCCCAGCGCGGCCCAAGGTGTCCTCACGACTCCGAACCAATCGGACTGGTACAAATTCACCGCCAAGAAGGATGACAATCTGGTTCTTCAGGTGGTCGCCCGCGAGCTCCGTTCACCGTTGGATTCCGTGATCAGCGTTTACGATGCGAAGGGCAAACGGCTCGGCCAGAACGATGATCAGGGCGCGAAAGCGGGCCCCGACAGCAAGCTCGCCTGGAACGCTCCGGCCGACGGCGAATACTTCATCGAGATTTCCGACCAGCTCAAACGCGGCGGCGGGGATTTCAGCTACCGCGTCGAAATCGAACGCAAGACTTCGTCGCTCACGGCCTCCCTGCCAACCGTCGAGCGCAACAACAGCCAGAAGTGGAAAACCTTCTCCGTTCCGAAGGGCAACCGTTACGCCGCCGTGGTCAACGTCGCCCGCCAGAACAACAGTGCGGACCTTGTTTTCGAAGGTGCCGCGCTTCCGCCCGGCGTCACGATGACCAGCCCGCCGGTGCCGAAGAACATCACCACCTTCCCGGTCATTTTCGAAGCCGCACCTGACGCCGCGATCGCATCTTCCTTCGCCACGTTCACGATCCGTTCCGCCGCGCAGGACAATCCCATCAGCGCGCCGTTGAAGGACGAGATCGCCTACATCGAGATCAACAACCAAGGCACCTATCACGGAGTCACTCTCGACAGGATCGCCACCGCGGTCGTGACCGAAGCTCCGTTCAAAATGGAGCTTGAAGCACCGCCGACACCGATCGTCAAAGACGGCGTCGTCTCCTTCAAAGTGAAGATCGCCCGCAAGGAAGGCTATGCCGAGCCGGTCACCGTGCGCTTCCTCTGGAATCCGCCGGGCATCAGCGGCCCCGTCAGCATCGAGATTCCCGGCGACAAATCGGAGGGTGTCTATGAGATCAATGCCAATGCCGATGCGGCCGTCGGCGAATGGCCCGTCTGTGTTCTTGCCGAAGCCAAAGGCCCGCAGGGTCCGTTCCTGATCTCGTCCGGTTTTGCGACGCTCAAGATCGCCGAACCGATGGTGACGATGACCCTCGACCTCGCCGCCACGGAACAAGGACGGCCTCTCTCGATGGTCGGCAAGATCGAGAAACAGCAGGATTTCGAAGGCAACGCCACCGTCGAACTGATCGGTCTTCCCGCCGGCGTCAAAGCCGCCCCGCAACCCTTCAACAAGGACCAGACCGAGGTCACCTTCCCTGTTGAAGTCGCGGCCGACGCTGCCGTCGGAAAATACACGTCCATCTTCTGCAAGATCAGCGTTCCTCTCGCCGGCGGATCGGTGCTCCATCAAACCGCGAAAAACAGCACTCTCCGCATCGACAAGCCGGTCGCTCCCGTCGCCAAGGCCGACGGACAACCGGCCGCTCCCGCCGCCGCTCCGGCACCCGGTGAGAAGCCGCTTTCCCGCCTCGAGCAGCTCAGGAAGAAAACCCCGTGACGTCCGTCAAGCCGGTCGCACGACGATCGCTTTGGGAAAGTGGAGTTTGAAGATCATCCCGCCTTCCGGGTTGATCACCGCTCCGATGCTGCCGCCATGGGCTTCCATGATGGTCTTGCAGATTGAGAGCCCCACGCCGCTGCCGGCGATTCCAGGGTCCTTGTCGACACGTTCCAAGGGTTCGAAGATTTTCGGGATCTCTTCGGAGGAAACACCGCGGCCATTGTCGGAAACCGAAACGATCACTTCGTCCTCGAAGGTGTCCGATGAAATCCGGATCACCGGTTCCTTGCCCGGGCTGTATTTGATCGAATTTCCCAGCAGATTGGTGAAAAGCTGGGTGAGAAGCCCGGCCGTGCCCAGGACCACAGGCAGATCCGAACTCGTGACCCGCGCCCCGGTTTCGTTGATCTGTTTGACCAGATTGAGCAGTGCCAGCTCGATCGAATCCGCCAGCTTCACCGGTTCGGGATTCTTGAGATGAGCCGTCACCAGTGACCTTTCATGGAGGTCGGTGACCAGGGCGTCCATCCTCCGCAATCCTTCCAGAACATGATCGAGCTGCGGTCCCAGATGGGTGGAATCCCCACGCTCGACCGATTCCTTCGCCAGTTCGGCCATGAACAGCGCCGAGGAAATGGGAGTTCTCAGATCGTGGCTCACCACGAGCGTGAAATCCCCCAGCGCCTTGTTGCTCCGCTGGAGGTCCTGCTCGGTCTTTTTCTGAAGCTCGATCTGCTCTTCCAGCAAGGAGTTCACCCGGATCATCCCCGGAAGCTTGAACGCGCGGGGAGCGATCCGGACGATCGCAATCACCGTCGCCCATGAAACAATGGCGGTGATCAGCTTCAGAAGCCCCGAAAACCGGTAGATCGGTTGATAGAAAATGACCGCCTCGATCAGGTGGGTCGTGCCGCAGCTGAAAATGAAGGCTCCGAACAACCAGAGCATCCGCGGGAAAGGCAGTTCGCTCCGTTTTTTCAGATAGTAGATCAGGAGCGACGTCGGGATGGCGAAATAGGCCCCCATGATCGCGAGATCCGAGAGGATATGCAACCACCCGTGACCCGATTCCCAGTGGCCGCAATGCCAGCGGGCTGGAAAATCCGAGGTATCAAACAGCTTGGAGAAGAAATCCGCCATTGGGTGGTGCCCGGTATGCCTATCACAAGGTCGATTCAGGACAAGAAATCCCGGCGCTTTCTCCTTATCCGTTCAAAGGCGGCCGGCTCCGTCCGATGCCTCTGGTCAAATC
>DATLIO010000507.1:0-7290 GCA_035539355.1 Luteolibacter sp. | reverse complement strand
GCTTTATAGACACGCTTCCCTTCGCGGACCGTTCCGCTCCATCCGTCATCCGAACGCTTCACTCCCGAGACCGCTCCGATGTCAGCGAGCGATTTCCCATCTTTGAAAGCTTTCCACGAAGCCGCGGTCCGCAGCGTTGTCTCATTCCAATCGGCCATGCAAAGGCGAGCGTGCCGCCGGATCCATCGTCGATCAATCCCGTAGCGGATGGGACGGTCATTCCGCCGGATCAATTTGATTGCCAGCCCCACGCCCAATCGGAAGACTCCGCGACCGTCCGGTCTGCCTACGCGCAAACATGAAAGTCGTCGCCATCGCCAATCAAAAAGGGGGCGTGGGTAAAACCACCACCGCCCTCAATCTCTCCGCCGCCCTTGCTCTCCGCGGCCAGCGCGTGCTGCTGATCGACCTCGATCCTCAGGCGAACTGCACCAGTGGTCTTGGTCTCGAGCCCCCGGAAGGCGGCAGCATGTATCCGGTGTTGATCGGTGAAAAAACCGTTTACGACCAAATCATCCCGACCGGCCGCGAAAACCTTTCGCTGGTGCCTTCGGAAATGGATCTCGCCGGCGTGGAAATCGAACTCGCCCGCAGCGACGACCATTTGACGCGTCTGCGGAACATTCTCCAGTCCCTGAAGCCGAACGATCTTTTCGAATACTGCATTCTCGACACTCCGCCATCGCTGTGTGTCCTGATGACTTCCGCACTTGCCGCCGCGGATGAAATTCTCATCCCGCTCCAGTGCGAGTGGTTCGGGCTCGAAGGCCTCGCGAAAATCGTCCACGTGATCGATCAGATCCGCGGCTCGGATGCAAACGACGACATCCGGCTCGAAGGCATCGTGATGACGATGTATGACGGCCGCACGCTTCTTTCCCGGCAGGTCGTTGACGAGGTTTCGAAATATTTCCCCGAGCAGATGTACCGGAACGTCATTCCGCGCACGATCCGGATCGGGGAAGCGCCGAGTCACGGGAAATCCATTTTCGAACACGATCCGAGCGGGATCGGAGCACAGGCTTACGGGGCCGTTGCGGACGAATTCCTCGCCCGCCACACCGCGACCGGTCCGCTGCTCGCGAAGCGTTGAAACTGAGCGCGTGGAACACGTGCAAAGACTTTGGGGAACACCGCATTCCCGCTTGACCTAGAGGGCCTGAATGAAAGAGTTTCTGGACTTCCCGGCGCTGAATTGTCCGCCGACTTGTCCTGCCGGACCTTTTTCCCGGATGCAAGCCGCCGCAACCAGCGCACCGGAATCCAATCACTTTCTTCACGACTCTCTCATTTTCAAACTTATCCAATGTTTAAAAAGCTGTTCGGAAATCTTTTTTCCAATGATATCGGCATCGACCTGGGCACCGCGAACACTCTGATCAACGTCAAGGACCACGGCATCGTTCTGCGTGAACCGTCCGTGGTCGCAGTGAAAGCCGGCACCAACGAGGTGCTCGCCGTGGGTGACGACGCCAAACGGATGCTTGGCCGGACCCCGGGCAACATCGTCGCCATCCGCCCGCTGAAAGACGGTGTCATCGCCGATTTCGAAGTCACCGAGGCGATGCTCCGCCACTTCATCCGCAAGGTGAACAAGAGCAAGCGCTCGAATCCACGGGTGCTCATCGCCATCCCTTCCGGCATCACCGAAGTCGAGCGCCGCGCGGTCCGCGAGTCCGCCGAACAGGCCGGTGCCCGCGAGGTCTACCTCATCGAGGAACCGATGGCCGCGGCGATCGGTGTCGGCCTCCCCGTCCAGGAAGCCTCCGGCAACATGATCGTCGACATCGGCGGCGGCACCACCGAGGTCGCCCTGATTTCCCTTTCCGGCATCGTTTACGCCCGCTCCGTCCGCACCGCGGGTGACGAGCTCGACGAAGCGATCACCCAATACATGAAGCGCGCCTACAACCTCATGATCGGTGAGCGCACTTCGGAAGACATCAAGATCCGCCTCGGCTCGGCCGCTCCGCTGCCGAAGGAAATCACCATGGAAGTCAAAGGCCGCGACCTCGTCGCCGGTCTGCCGAAAACCATCACCATCACCTCGCAGGAAATCCGCGAAGCGATGTCCGATCCGCTCAACACCATCGTTGACGCGGTCCGCACCACCCTCGAGCGCTGCCCGCCGGAACTCGCCGCCGACCTCGTCGACCGTGGCATCGTGCTCGCCGGCGGCGGAGCCCTCCTCAAGGGACTCGACCGTCTCCTCCGCGAGGAAACCGGCCTGCCCGTCCACATCGCCGAGGATCCCCTCAGCGCGGTGGCCGAAGGCACCGGCAAGGCGCTCCAGGAGCTCGCGCTTCTGAAGCGGGTCACCAACACCGACCGGTGAGCTGTTAGCCAGGCGCGATCCCGGCCATGAAACCGCTCAACCTCATCGCCCTTCTCCTCTTCGTCGGCGGCGCCGTCTGGGCCCTCACGCGCAGTGATGGCACCGTGCGCGAGATCCAGCGCGGCTATTTCTCGATGATGTCCCCTTTCCTCACCGCCGGTTCGAAACTGGAGGTGAAGGCCCGGGATTTCCTCGCCGAAGTGAAACACTCGAAGGAACTGGAAACCAAACTGCATGCCGTCGATGGCGAAATCGGCCGTCTGCAATTGATGGAATCCCGCCTCCGTCAGGTGGAGGATGAGAACGCCCAATTGAGGCACGGACTGAATTTCAAGCAGGCGACCAGCTTCGACGTGGTCGCCGCCAATGTGGTCCGCCGCCAACCCGGCAACCTCTGGTGGGAAACCGTCGATATCGACGCCGGCTCCGACCAGAAGGTCGGCATCCAGCTCGCCGTCATGACCAATGAAGGTCTCGTCGGCAAGATCGATCGCGCGGACAAGAACCGTTCTTCCGTCCTGCTGCTGACCGATGAGAAATGTCAGGTTTCCGCCATGGTCGAAGACTCGCCGGAAGTCGGCATCCTTTCCGGCCAACGCGGCAAAACGGAAGGCGAGCCCCGTCTGCTGCTGCGATTTTTATCAAAGGAGGCCTTGGTCAAACCCGGCCAGCGCGTCTTCACCACGGGCCGGGGAGGCATCTTCCAGCCCAAAGTCCTTTTAGGAACCATCGAACACGTCCGCAAAGGCGCGCTGGATTCCGAAGCTATCGTCCGTCCCTCGGTTGACTTCGCGAATCTCAGTACCGTTTTCGTCGTGCTTTCGGCAGACAGATGAAAACCGAGTGATCCGCTACACCTTCATCACCGTCCTGCTCGTGCTCGCCGCTTTCGTGGTGCAGCAGTTCCTGCCCGCACTCACCGGGTTCCACGGATCGAGGATCATGCTCGTCCAACTGGTGTTCCTCTGCTGTGCCGTGACCGTCGAATCCCCCGCGATGCTCCTGCTCGCTTTCATCTGCGGATTTCTCTGGGACGCCAACTGTGTGACCGGCCCGCAGGGAGGCGATCCGCAGATTTACACCCAGCCCGTCGAATCGATCCGCTTCGGATTCTCCATTCTCCTGTTCGCCGCCATGGGCGCGCTCATGCAAGGCATCCAACCCTTGTTCAAGCAGGGCAAATGGTGGTTCTCCGCCCTGCTCTCGGGCATCGTCATCTTCATCTATCTCGCGGCCGAGTATTCGATGATCTGCTTCATCCGCGGCGGTTTCATCCTCACGAAAGCCACGCTCACACAGATGGCCTTCAGCTCGCTGCTGACCATGCTGTTCTCCCCCATCATTTTCTGGATTCTCTTTACCGTCGCTTCCCTATGCCAGCACTCGATCAACCCGGACGCGGACAGACGAAACCGCGCACGCATCTACTGATTTCCCCATGGAACCCCATTACCGCGTCAGGCTCTACCTGCTCACCGCCCTCATCCTTTTCGGATTCGGCTCGCTGTTGACCCGGCTTCACAGCTTCCAGATCGAACGCAGGGAATATTTCCAATCCCAGGTTCCCGGCAGCCGCGAGGTCACTGTCCGCGAACCCGGCATCCGCGGTGAAATCACCGACCGCAACGGAGTCGCGCTCGCCCGCAACCTCCGCAACTACGAGGTCTCCTTCAATCTCGAGGAAATCTACGAAGCCTATCTCAAGCAGCACGATAAAGCCCCCCGCCAGGATGCTTTCTACATCCAGGACGGAATGGACCGGAAGCGCAGCGAGGTCAACATCGTCAAGATCGTCAACGACTGGATCATCGTCCGGCTCGTCGATCTCGGACTGGCGAAAAACTACAGTGCCGGAGCACTGGAGGCGCACTACAAGACCCACGGAGGTCTGATTCCTTTCACCTATCGCGCGGACCTCACCTACGAGGAATTCGCCAAATTCGCCGAGCACAACCTCGAGCTTCCCGGCGTCTATCTCAGCAGCCGTCCGCAGCGGGACTATCCCTACGGTTCGCTCGGCTCGCACGTCATCGGTTTCGTCAAGCAATGGGAGAAAGGGGACATCCCTGACGCGGACAAACGCAAGTTCAGCCATTACATCGGCGATGAGCGGGGGGAAATGGGCATCGAGGGCACGATGGACTCCTACCTTCGTGGTGTTGCCGGAGAGCGCACCTTCCTGAAAGACGAGAAAGGCAACGTCACCCCCACACCGATCGGCAAACCTCCGCAGATGGGAGCGAAGGTCGAACTTGCCATCGACGCGCGCATCCAGCTCCTCGCGGAAAACACACTCCGCAACAACATCGGACGCGGCGCGGCGGTCGTGATGGACGTCAATACCGGCGAAGTCCTCGCGATGGCTTCCGTTCCGGACTATGACCTGAACGCCTTCATCCCGAGCATCACCGCAAAGCGTTTCGCGGACTACAAGGCGAACGAGTCGAAGCCGTTCAGCAACCGGGCCATCTCCAGTTTCGCGCCCGGCTCGACGTTCAAGATTCCGACCGCTGTTTCCGGATCGCTGAAAGGCCTCGCCAACAAATCCTTCAGTTGCAGCCCCGGTTTCATCCGGTTCGGCAACAAGGACGTCGGCTGCTGGCTCTACAACAAGAGCAAGGGCAACCACGGCACGCTCGATCTCAAGAAAGCCATCCAGCAATCCTGCAATCCGTATTTCAACAAGATGGCGATGGCCGCCGGCATCCAGGGCATGGTCGACGGCTTCAGTTTGATGGGCCTCGGACAACGCACCGGCATCGAGCTTCCGAACGAGGATCCCGGCATCCTTCCGGGCAGCAAGGAATGGCGGGCCAAGAACCCGAGCCTCTCGATGACGAATGTCGACATCGCATTCGTCTCCATCGGCCAGGGTTATTCGATGGCGAGCCCGCTGCAGCTCTGCGCGATGACCGCATGCATCGCCAACGGCGGGAAATACTACAAACCTCGTCTTGTGAAAAAGGTCGTCTCCGGCAGCGGCGAGGTTCTCGTCCCCGACGCGCCGAAACTGAAAGTCGATCTCACCGAAGCCGGAGTGAAAGCGTCCGACATCGAACTCATCCGCAAAGGCATGTGGATGGCGGTCAACGAAGCCGGCGGCACCGCCGGTCGTGCGAAACTTCCCAACATCGAGATCGCCGCCAAGACCGGCACCGCCCAGACCAGCGACATGGGGAAAAAATCCCACAACTCCTGGATCGTCAGCTTCGCCCCGTTCGAGGCACCGAAATACGCCGTCTGCGTTCTCGTCCAGAACGGTGGTTCCGGCGGCGGTGTCTGCGGCCCCCTCGCCAACATGATCTACCGCGGACTTTTCGTTGAGGATGAAGGCATGAAACTCGGCCTCCGCCCTCAGGTGGAGTTCGGTGGAAACCTCAACCGCTACGAAACCGAGAACATCAAACTTCCCGAAGACGTCCTTTCCGCGATCAACGCCACTCCCGCAGACGATGGCGAGACCGGCGAGGAAGCGGGCGCCGAGGCGGCCTCCGCGGCCGCATCGCAACAACCTTCCAACAAGAACACCCCCGCACCGACCATCACCGAAGAAGCGGACGAAAAAGGCAAGATCCCGAAGGCCAAACCCGTCCGCCGCCGCTGAACCCCCGACCAACCCACACCCTGACTTTCATCAATATCATGATCCAACGCATCAAACGACTTCTCGGAATCGGCAAACCCGATCCTTCGAGAGGAAACAGCATCATCGTCAATGTCGAGAAACTCGAGCGCCGCGTGGCGCTCCTCGAGGACGGCGTCCTCGAAGAATACACCGTCGAACGCGAAGGCGACCAGAACATCGTCGGTGGCATTTTCAAAGGTAAGGTCAAGAACATCGAACCCGGCCTCAAAGCCATGTTCGTTGACATCGGCCTCGACAAAAACGCGTTCCTCCACTTCTGGGACGCCATCCCCGCCGCCCTCGATTCCGGGCTGGAAGAGATCCAGCGCGAGGGCAAACAGAAGAAGCAGCAGAAGAAGATCACGTCAAAGGACATCCCCGACATCTATCCGATTGGTTCGGAGATCGTGATCCAGGTTTCGAAAGGACCGATCGGCACCAAGGGTCCGCGCGTCACGACGAACATCTCTCTCGCCGGCCGTTATCTCGTTCTCATGCCGTTCACCGAACAGTTCGGCATCTCGCGCAAGATCGAGGACCCGAAGGAGCGCCAGCGCCTCCGCCGCATCGTCCAGAAGCTTTCCGTGCCCGAAGGCATGGGCATCATCATGCGGACCGTCGCCAGCGGCACCCGTGCCCGCCATTTCGTGCGCGACCTCGCGATGCTGCTCGAGCAATGGGACGCCATCGAGGAAAACCGCGCCAACCGCCCTGCCCCGGCCTGCATCTTCCAGGAGCCCGGCCTCATCGAACGCACCGCCCGCGACTTCCTCACGGATGAAATCGACCAGGTCCTCTGCGACGACGCGGAAACGACCGAACTCATTCGCGAGATCGCCGGAAAGATCTCCCGCCGCGCCAAGCGCCGCGTCCATCACCTCGCCACCGCGCAGCAGCCGATCTTCGAACGCGTCGACATCCAGAAACAGATCGACGAAGCGTTCTCCCGCCAGGTCTGGCTGCCATGCGGCGGCTACATCGTCATCGATGAAACCGAGGCCCTCATTTCCGTCGACGTCAACACCGGCCGCAACCGCGGATCGAAGGACGTGGACAAGATGATTCTCGAAACCAACGTCGAGGCGGCCCAGGAAGTCGCCCGCCAGCTCCGCCTCCGGAACATCGGTGGTCTCGTCGTCGTCGACTTCATCGACATGCGCCACCGCAAGGACCAGCAGACGGTCTACAAGGCGATGAAGGACCGTCTGAAAAAGGACAAGGCCAAGACCCAGGTTCTCCAGATTTCCCCGATCGGCCTGATGGAAATGACCCGCCAGCGCCTGAACGAATCGCTGCGAGATTCGATGTACGAGCCCTGCCCGTATTGCCA